>JANOUN010000665.1:0-7090 GCA_031416875.1 Planctomycetota bacterium
AAAGGTTAAACGTCGTTGCCTGTCACAAAGCATTCAAGTTGCAGAGAAACCCTCGCCTGACATGGGGACATGCGTCTGACATGGGGAGATACCCCCCGTGGGCAATCCCCCTCTGAAAGCATTCAAATCCATGTTACAACCCTCGCACCTGAACGACGTTCTGCAAGGATGCAGAACAATGATCATTCAATCGTGTTCATCAGAGTTGTCGAAGCAGAGCACCTAAGGATCAAGCTCAATCATGCAAATACCCGTCGAACGTCGCTCACTTCCTGCAGATCTCCCGCAAAGCCAGACAACGGATGCTGTCATTGCGGACAATAGTCGCGTCAACGCTGAATCCATGGCATGGTGCCTGAAAGCGTATGGAGGATTTCGAAACGTCACCGCTGTCTCAACTTCCGCAGAATTGCTGCAGACTATTCGTAGTCAACGCCCACAGGTGGTACTCATTGGTGAACGCCTGATGGTAGCAGGGCTGCGGGATATCTTCTCCGACCTTGCCGTGCGGCTTGGCGAAACAAGAATCGCCGTCTTTGCAGATGCGCTCACCGACCGCCAACTGGACCTGATCGCCAACAACCGGGTGACGGGCATGGTAACACGGGCAGATGCGGTGAAAAAGATCAGCGAGCAGTTGAGCCAGATTGCAGCGGGAACAGCGGAGCTATCCGAACACCTGAATGCCCGATTGCAGCTGTTGAAGGATGGCAGTTTTCGATGTGTCGCCACTGCGCAAATGCAGAAGCTCACCGATCGTCAGTGGGATGTGTTGCTGAACATTGCTGAAGGTCGCCGCGTCTCTGAAGTGGCTGAAGCGCTGTCGATTTCACAAAAAGCCGTTGAAAGCCACAAGTACCGGATCATGCGCGTCATTGGTGCCACCGACCGCGTCGATCTCTGCCGCTGGGCAATTCGCGAAGGGCTGATCGAAGCATAGACGTCCCTCGTCCACGCCCGTCTACTGCTCTGTCACTCTTGCTTTGATGGATCGGGTGGCCGGGGCTGGACTGAGCGGAGCGAAGGAAGCCCAGGGGTTTCGGGCTGGCGCCCTCCAACCCCGGCCACCCCTCAATCCATCAGTGACAGAGCACTACGTTCCCTTCGCGGCGAGTCGCGAGACTCGCAGGTGGCGGTCGAAATGTGCTGTAGCGACCTGGAGTCCGTCCGAATGGAGGTCCATATCGCGGGCAAGGCCGGGAAGCTGGAAGCGGTGATAATCCTTGTCTGTCTCCGGCTTCCAGAACACCAGAAATCCGCCGCTGCCGCCGCCACTGAGTCCCATGATTGACCCGTCGCTCAGCCATTGGAGCCGCCAGATCACGCCCTGAGTGATGCCTTCTGCGATCAGTTGCTTTTCAAGTTTCTGAGTTTCCCAGTCGTATAACAGCACGAGTGGCTCATGAACAGCTCCGAGGGGGTTCGTGGCTTTGTGCAAACCACCGGCGACCAGCCATTTTCCGTCCGGACTGACGGAGATCGCTCGAATGCCACCAAAATCCACCTGCTGTCCGCCGTTGTAGGAATGCAGCGGAGTGGCATCAAACGTTCGTATTTCTTTCCCCGTCGCGATATCCCATTGCCTGAGCCCGCCGATAAGGTCACCGCTGAGGATAAACTGCCCCTGTGGATGAAAAGTGACGCAATACACGTGTCGCGGATGCCCGATGAATTCACGCACAAGACGGCCGTCGTGGATGTTCCACAACCGAACAACGTTGTCGTTGCCTCCGCTCACCAGCAGCGTGCCGTCCGGGCTGACTTCGAGCGATCGGATCCAGCCCTTATGAGCATCAATGCTGCGTATCGGTTTTGGTTCTGCCGCGGCCGATTCCCACCATGTGATTTTCCCATCGCATCCGCCGCTGATGGCGTGAACGCCGTCCTTTGAACAGGCAATCGCACACACCCACGTCTGATGACCGCCGCTGAGAACCGTGCGTGCGCCATCTGCCAGATTGAATCGTTCGACGACGGCATCTTCAGAACCACAGAAGGCAAATCGACCAGCGGGGTCAAATCGACAGGCATTCAACGGCCGATCGTGCGGCCACTGCGAAACGAGATGCGCAAGTTTGGGATCAAATCCTTCAGGAATCGTCATAAGATTTTAACCCTTGTCCTCAGGAAAATCAGTTCGCTGCAATTCGCATCACGTCAATAATTGTGAAACCGCAGCGGTCGATGGATCGGCGATCGGCATATCGCGTCCATCGATATCAAACGATGCGGTCGAATCCACGCCTGCAGCCTGCAGATACGTATGAAACAGTGCCCCGTGATCGACCTGTCCGTCTTCGACCACCGTCCCGTTTGCATTTGTCTTTCCATACACGGCACCGCGTGGAATGCGGCATCCGGCAAGGCACACCGACCACGCGCGCGACCAGTGATCGCGTCCGTAGTATTGGTTGATATTGGGAGTCCGCCCGAATTCCGACAACACCACGATCAGCGTGCTTTCAAGCATTCCGCGTGCGGCCAGGTCGGCGACGAAGCACGAGAACGATCGATCGAACTCACCCATCTGCTCAATGTGGAAGTTGAAATTCTCATTGTGCGTGTCGTAATTTGAATGTGACAACTGCACACAGGTAATTCCCTGTTCCAGCAGGCGCCGGGCCAGCAGACAGTGGCGTCCAAAGTCGTGAGTGCCATAGCGTTCGAGATCCGTTGCGGGCTCCTTTGTCACGTCGAACACGTCGCGTTGCCGCATCAACTGCTCGGCCTGTTCGTAGGAATACGCGAACGCTTCTGTCACAGCTGTCCGGCGCCGATTCAAAAATCGTTCGTTCACTTTGCGTCGAAAATCCTGTCGCGCGGCATCGGAGGTCTCCGCAATGCTTTCCGGCCTTGTCGTGTTTTGAGGCGGGTTCCCATTGCCCAGATAGATGCTCGAATACTTCGGCCCCAGATAGGCTGAATCATTTCCGCGTCCGCCGCTGCCGCCGGGTGTAATCAGAATGTGGCCTGGCAGCGCACTGTTGGCGGGTGTCAGTGATTTTGCGGCGACGGCACCAAGGTGTGGAAAGTTGCCTGCAGGAGTCTGACGGCGCCCCGTCAGCATCATATAGGCTCCCTTCCCATGATCGTCTTCGCTCGTGTTGACGCCGCGAACCAGACACAGATGATGCATCTGCTGCGCCGTCTGAGGAAGCAACTCACTGATGTGGATGCCCGGCACGGATGTGGGAATGGAGAGAAACGGTCCGCCGGTGTCCGTTCCCGGTTTCGGATCCCAGCTCTCCAACTGACTCAGCCCGCCATGCATATTAAACACGACGATGCGTTTCTGATCCGATCGTAACTGTGCGGCTACCGCGGGACTGGAAAACATGCTCAGCCCGCCAGCCATCATCCCGGCACCAGTCGCCGCCATTGAGCCCAGAAACTGTCGCCGAGCGATTCCGTGCTCTGCTGAACGGCAGGAGTAATTGATCTTCATGACGATGTTCTCCGAAAATTCTGTTTGGCTTGGAAATGGGGTCAGGAACCAATAGTGCGCAGCACCCTTCGGGCCATTTGGCTATTGGTTCCTGACCCCTTTTCCAAGCCTTGACAGAGCACTAGTGATTGAATCGAAATTCCGCGGAATTCAATACCGCCCAGACAAGTTCCTGAGCCGCTGCGTTTCTTTCGGCAGCCCGGCTGTTCAGATAGTTGGCGACTTCCATGAATTCTTCTTCCGTGGGCATGCGTGTGAGAAGGCCCAGGTACATTTCTTCAGCCGCCACGCGCGGATCAGTCTGTTTGATAACGCGCTCAGTCACATTGTCTGCAGCAGGAGCAACCCAGCCGTTGACTGATCCACCATTGGCGGTAAACAACGCCTGGTCCGCTGTCGAAAAGAAATCGCCCTGTGGCTGTCCTGCTGCCGCGCCATAGAACGTCACAAAGGTGCCGACATTGCTCTTCAGCTTGTCGTACGTCTTCTGTTCAAGTTCCACGTTGCGCTTCGCCACCACAGCCGCGTCCTGCTTTTGTTCGTCGGTCAGAGGACTGGCTTTGTCAAGTTCTGCGATTTCAGCCTGCCAGTAGCGATCGTAAACACCCGTGACTCGAAAGACGCTCCAGCAGAGTTGTTCAGGAGTCAGCGGCTTCAGTGACGCTGCCGTGAAGTCAATGATCAGACGACTTTCGAGATCTGACACAGAGGAATTCATTTCCGACTGCTGACCCGCGAGATCAGTTCTCGCGACGGACACGGCATCGGTGGCCGCCACGACCATCTGCTGGCGCCGCACTTGTTCCGTGCCGGATTCAGTCATGGATGTTTGAGCGGATGCGAACATTTCAGTCGCCGCAATCATCGCCGTCGCTGCTGTGTTCACCTGCGACTGAGCTTCGTCCACTGCAGTGTTTGCGACTGGGGCTCGTTCCTTGAGTTTTGTCACGACTTCGGCAAGCGTTGTGTCGTCGCCAGCTTTCTGCAATGCGGCCTCCGCGGATCCCAACGTCGCCGTAATTGCGCTGGCCAGGTCATTCCGCCGTGTGTGCTCCGCTGTTGCGACATTCACCGTAGTTGTTGCGGTGGCCAGCGATTCCGTCGCAGCTTTCAGATTCGCCTCATTCTGAGCAACGACGGTCGCATATTCAGCGAGTTGTTGCTGAGCGAGCGCCAATTCTGTCTCGCGTGCCTTCGCTGTTTCCGCTGCCGCGATGATTGCCTGCCTGCGTTCTGGAAGCTGCGACAAGCTCTGAGTGGTGTGGAGTCGCTGATTGAGAGCTGCCAGCAGCTGCGAGTCCGTCGCCGCCTTGCGCCGCGCGGGCAGCATGGCTTGCTCTGCCTGCATCATTGCCGCTTTCAAGGGAGCCAGTTTCGCGACAGCAGCATCGACCGGAGGCCTGGCAGAGTCCAATGCCTCGGTCAGAGGTTTGAGAGCCGTGGCCTTCTCGTCAATTGTCTTCGTCAGGGCCGTCGCTTCTGCTGTCAGCTGTTCGGATCTTGTCAGGAGTTTCTGTGCGGCGACGGGAAGTTCATTGTCGCCTGGCAGTGCCTCAGCCGCCTGCCGGGTGGCGAGTGCAGCCTGTTGCAATGTGCCGGCGATGTTCTGTTTGGTTTGTTGCTGCGCGGTGACGTCGGCAAGGGTTTTACGCGCTTCGTCTTCTTTCTTTTTTGCTTCCGCATAAGTGTTTCTGGCAGCATCCTGTTCTCCGGCGGCAGGCAATGTCGCCGCTTCAGCCTGATGCCATGCTTCGAGCGCCGCGGAATAGGCATTCGCCGATTCCTTTGCCGCGAGTTCGAGCGGTGGAAGCCGCTGCTTCATCTCAGCCAACGGTGTTGTCGCCTGTTCCGCCACGGACGCCAGATCTGCTGGAACATCGAACGAACGCTGGTAAGTTTCGCTCAAAGCGATTTCGCGAAGGAAGGACTGGATGTCGTAGTTCATCGCAGCGAACCGTTCGCCCAGAATTCGCAGCAGTTCAGGATCAGTCGCCGGATTGTCGGGATGATGGAGATCAAGCGGATGCACAAGTCCGCGGCCAAACATATGCGCCCACAATCGATTCGCGATGTTCTGATTGAATGCCTGGTTCGATCCATTCGTGGCCAGTTCTGCCAGCTTGGCTCGTCGACTGAACTTCGGCACAGACTTCACGTTGTCCGCAGGTGCAACCTGATATTCGTCACCCGGCAGAAAGAAGGGTTCATCAATCGCCAGGTCGTCCGGCATTCGCGCACCAGTGCGGTGCTGCGTGCCCTTCACAAACACCGATTCGAAAGACAGATCACTGCCTGCTCGTTCCGCCTGGAGTGTGATCTGTTTGTCTCCTGCTTTTCGCACCATCGCATATCCGGGGGCAACATACGCCAGGAGTCCGTGATAATCAGACTGAAGATAGTCGGCGACAATCGGATGATCATGACACTGCGCGCACTGCATATCCCGGCCGAAAAAGACGCGACTGATGTCATGCGTCAGCAAATTGGGTTCTGACGCACGATCCAGAGTGAAGCGAGCAGCAGGTCGTTGATTCGGATCATCTCCGTCGGCCACCAGAATTTCGCGGGCGAGCACATTCCATGGTTTGTTTTCACGCACAGATTTCAGCAACCATGCCTGCCATTCATCGGCAGCCACATGCGTATTGGCTCTGCGTTCCATCAGCATCAAATCCAGGGCGGACGCAAAATGCCGGGCGTAGTGCGGAGATGCCAGTAATTTCTCAACAAGTTGTTCACGCTTATTGGCAGCGGTCTCCGCAAGAAAAGCCCGCGCTTCATCGGCAGTTGGCGGCATGCCATTCAGATCGAGCGAGACGCGACGCAGGAATTCCGCATCCGAACAACGTGCCGGAACCAGCCCGGAGACGGGTTTCAAATGCTGATCAATCACAGCACGAAGGGAATCGTCAGCGTGAACCGCACTCGTTTGAGCGAAGCCGACAGCAAACAAGACTTGCAACACGATCACAACCGATGTTTTCATCTGTTGTCATCCAATTTGTGGAGGGAGGCCGCAGCATTGGGAGGGAACGGTTAAGGAACCGCCGACCGCGACTGAAAGCATTAGATCTGACGGTCGTACAAGAGTCAACCTTCAATGCAAATGCGAGCCAATTGCTTCAGTTACCCACGGCCAACTGCAAGAAAAACTCCGTAGCGTGTGTGCCGCGCCGCGCAAAAGTCGGGTTCACTAGGGGCATTGATTTATCCGGGTTTTGTTCCGTCGGTACGGATCGTGTGGCCGGAGCGGTTTGCCGCAACGCGGCACAATGTGAAAGCCTGGGGCAACGCCCCAGGAAACGCCCATATCGAACGTCGAAGCCCTGAAAGGGCGTGATGGGATCCACGAGCATTTCGCCCCTTTGGGGCTCTGGTCGTTCGTTTCACAGGTTCCCAGGGCGTTGCCCTGGGCTTTCACATTTTGTACCTTTGGCACGCCAATCCCGCTCTACAATTCGCAGAACACTGAGACCCCTGATGCCCGAGCAGAAATCCTCACCGCGTTTCACGCTGGCTGACCACCTGACGCTGTTGCTGGCGGAAGGATTCGGGCTCGGACGAATTCCTTTCGCTCCCGGAACATTTGGCAGTCTCTGGGGGATCCTGATTGGCTGGGGTTTGTGGCGGCTGGAAACTTCGCCG
>JANOUN010000666.1:0-1678 GCA_031416875.1 Planctomycetota bacterium
CGCTGCTTGGCATCGTGGAGGATATTGGGATAGTGATCGCGCAGGTATTCACCCGCCATGACCAAAAATCCTGCTGTGCCGCAGGCCGGATCGCAAATCAGATCGGTCGGCTGCGGTGCGGTGAGCTCGACCATGAGCTGAATGATGTGGCGCGGTGTGCGGAACTGGCCGTTCCGGCCAGCGCTGGCAATTTTGCCGAGCATGTATTCATACAGGTCGCCCTTGGTGTCCCGATCTTCCATCGGCACCTTGTCGATCATATCCACCACTTTCGCCAGCAATGCCGGAGTCGGAATGGTGAACCGGGCGTCCTTCATGTGATGAGCGTATGTCGAATCATCACCGCCCAGCGTCCGAAGAAATGGAAACACATGGTCGTTGACGACTTCATACATCTCCGCCGGGGCAAAATGCTTGAACCGCGACCAGCGCAGATCTTCGTACAGACGTTTCTTCGGATCTTTGCCTTCCGGGTAAACTCGGCGTTCCATCGGCTTCTTCAGCCGAGTGGCCTTGTTCTCTTCCAGCGTGTGCAAATCATTCAGCCGCTTCAGAAACAGCATGTACGTGATCTGCTCAATCACCTCCAGCGGATTCGAGATGCCGCCTGTCCAAAACGCATTCCACAGGGCATCGATCTGACTTTTGATTTCACCGGTGATCATGAATTGGGGTTTCTTGAAGTTGCCGACCAGCGGATGGATCACGATTTCCAGAGTTGGTGCATGGATCGTGGCGTCGTCCCTCAGGGCGACTACCAGCCATTCCTCCCTGCGATTGTGGGGATTCGGTGGCGAACATGTCAAACGCCACGGTAGCGCATCTTCGGAGATCGTCACGAACCACGTGGACGCTTCCGTCCGTAAGTCGCACAGTCCGCGCCACCTGCGTCGGCTGCTGCGTGATTGTCGCGATGCTGGACTAGTGACATCCGCCACTTTGCATTCGGGAAGTCGCTATTGGTTTCTGACGACCGCCGGTGCGACGCGCTGCGGGCTCGACGAATCCCGTTCAGGAGCACTGTCGGAAAAAGCCAAACTTCGCGCCTACGCATTGCTGTTGTTTTGCTGCCTCGCAGACAAACCACGACACCGGCTGACGACCAACGAACTCAGTCAGCAGTTTTCCGTGCTGCATCGGCCCGGAATGCCCGGCACCTATTACTACGACCCGACCGGCAAGGGATCAATCGGTCTGGCACGCATTGATGCGGGACATCATGGACGATGGGACCGTGTCGTGCAATCTGTGCAGGACGACATCTCGTTGCACAGAAAACTGCCCGGCTTTCGGCAACTCATCAAGGCTCATCGTTTTGAAATCACTGTCCTGACAGTGCTGCCTGCCAAAGCCGAGCGCACGGCCAGCGTCCTGAAGTCACTTCCAGAAGTGAAGCATGTTCCGGTGCATGTGGTGGCTCAACCGGAACTTTTGCCTTTGATTCATTCAAGCCCCGGAAAGGAGGAAAACCAGAACCAGCACAAGATCAAAAAACTCCCTCACCATGGGTTTTATCGCTCCCGGCCCCGGAGCAAGGAAAAACAACGGGCAGGGAACCTGAGTCACCGCAGACAGAACTGACGTCCCACAAACGCAGCTTGTCGATTCGCTGGAAGTAACCAGCATGAGTGAATCTTCGGATTCGCGAACAGATCTCCGTCCCGCAGGCGAAAGCCAG
>JANOUN010000667.1:0-2621 GCA_031416875.1 Planctomycetota bacterium
CTGTCAACAAAGTGCTGTGTCCCCGTTTGGTTCTTTTGTCCCCGTTTGGTTCTTTCGGTGAGACCGACGGGAACCACGTTTTGCACAGTTGCAATCTGCGTCTGTGGGTCATCGACCGGAGCTACGAGGATGCATCTGTGAATTTCCTTCTGCAGCACGAGCATTGCGCGATCAAACAGCGTGTATTCCATTCGGTAAACGCAATCCTCTACTTGCCTTGCGAGGCGTTTGTGTGACATAATGCCACCATGAAAGCACAACTCACAACCGAACAATCTGACGCGCTGAACCAAAGCGGCGATCCGCTGTCTTTTGTCGATCCAAGAACGCACAGAGTATATGTTCTCGTCGATCAGTGCGTACATCAGCAAGCGATGGATGCATTGCAAAGGCAGCGTGATGAAGATGAAGCCGCCATTCGGCAGGGGCTCGACGATATGCACACTGGGCGAGGAATGTCGCTGGATGAGTCGCGGGCCAGAACTAGCGAAACTCTTGCACGAATGTCGCAATGACGTTGAAGCTTGTTATCAGTGAACGGGCTCATCAGGACATCGAGCGAAACGCTGTTTGGTGGGCGCGAAACCATTCGCTCACCCAGGCGATCGATTGGCAGGACGTTGTCTACCGTCAGCTTGAGACCATTCCGGAGATGCCGGAGAGTTATTCGCTGGCTCCCGAGAATCCGAAGTTCGACGAAGTGCTTCGAGAGAAAAACATCGGATTGGGTGTTGGCGGATACCGCGCGGTATTCACTGTGCGAGGCAATGAAGTGCACGTCCTGACGATTCGTAGAGGCGCTCAGCGGGAATTGGGCGATCACGAAATCGGCTGAAGCTGAACTCTTTTCAAGTCGCTGCTTTTTTCAATCGCCGTTGCTCTGAAAACTGAGCGTGGAGATTGGTTCGTCAATCGCCGTTGTTCTGAACTTGATTATCCTGCTTCGGTGGGGCATCGACCGACGCGTTGAACAGTGTGGCGATAAATCCCAATGATGTAGTCACTGTGATGTTTCTCAAAACAGGTTTTCTGGCCAGACCGGCGAGTGCCAGAATCAGGTTGATTCGATAAAAATGGCGGCAGATTCTCCGACGTGCCTGCTCATTCAGGACTAACCGTCCTGAGTGAGTCACGGCATTTCGGCCACTGGCCAAAGTGACGGCAACTTCCGAATCGAAACTACATCGCCAACCCGCGGAGGTCGCCCCAAACTCAATGTGCCCCCGACACTCCGTGGCGGGAATTCTCGCCTCGGAGTGACGAGCTGCAATGTTGCGCAGGGCGAGCCGAAGTGACGGAGCAGCACTTTAAATCGCCGAACGTCGAACGCAAGCCCCTGAATATCCGACCCTCATTCAGCGTGCGGAAAAGTTTTCCCTTCATGGAATTCTTTTCCGTCGCCAGCCGCACGGAGGCCATCGGTCCTGCCGTGGCCATGCAATCGCTTCGCATGGCAAAACCCTCGCTTCCGGCACAATCGGTCTGATCTGAACTCGATCGGGCGCAAGACTTGCTTGGTGTCTTCACGGATGGCTGCGCGATCGGAAGCGCGGCGGAGCAGTGCGTATTTGGTTCACGGATGAACTCTCAATGATCTCAGGACTTTACAGCGCGGCGACGGCGATGGACGTGACGAATCGGCGTCATGAAATCACAGCCGAAAACCTTGCGAATCTGCAGACGCCCGGTTATCGCCGCCGCATTCTGTCACAATCGAGTTTCGACGCGGTGATGCAGCCGCTGCAGGTAGCAAAGAACGGCGTCGATTCATCCAGACTCCTGGGAGCGACCACCGGCGAAACGCAATTCGATTTTACGCAGGGCCATATCCAGGAAACGAAGCTCAAACTGGATGTCGCGCTCAACGGTGAAGGCTTCTTTAGTGTACTGGGCCCGGACGGTCCGCTTTATACCCGCAGCGGAGCGTTTCATGTCGATCCTGAAGGAACTCTCGTCAATGTCGATGGTCTGCCGGTCATGGGAACCGGCGGGCCAATTCGCTTACCCGGCGATGCCACTTCAGCGCAGATTGAAATCGCCAAAGACGGAAACATTTACGCCGGCGATCAGCAGATCGGGCAGCTGGCATTAGTTCAGTTCGCAGACAACAGTGTGCTGAGTGCCGCAGGCGCGTCACTGTTCACGGCATCACCGGGCGCAGTGACAACTGGCAGTTCCGCCGAAGTTCTGCAAGGGCGACTGGAAATGGCGAACACGTCCTCAGTGGACGAACTCATCAACATGATTTCCATTTCGCGACATCGCGACGCCGCTCAGAAAGCACTCAACACGATTGCCGAATCCATTCAAAAGCGGATTGGTCTGAGGTAATTGCCGCACACGACACAATGAGGTCGCGGTCTGTTGATTGAACCGTAGGGTGCGTGAAGCGGAGCGTAACGCACCATTTTGAGAAAGTGTGAGAAACTGGTGTGTTCCGGTAACGCTGCACACACCCTACTTTCATTACCAAGAAACACCCCAATCGCGCCGATGGCGCAGTGACTGAATAATTGCACTTCTCTTCACGCAGGAAACGCAACATGTTACGAGCCCTCTACACCAGCGCCACAGGGATGAAGGCGCAGGAGATGCTCATTGACAATACGGCGAACAATCTG
>JANOUN010000668.1:0-3323 GCA_031416875.1 Planctomycetota bacterium
AGGTCATGGGACTCGGCATGCAGGAACTCTGGGCACAGGCGGCTGGCAAACCATCTGGCGTGGGCTCGAAACTCTCATCCTCGCCCTCCGCGGTTACCACGCCGCTCTCAAAAAATGTGGGTAAGGATGAGCTCGGCAAGCGGGACCTACCAAACACAGTCCTTTCCGGCAGACGGATCTACTCATACAAAAACTCATGCTGGCGTAACAGATACGTGACAACGCCGCGCCACGCGCGGACGGTGTAGTGAGGGTCTTCGACGTGGAAATCTTCCCGACCGCCGCAGAAGTAGGTTTCACGAGGCTCGTAGTTTGGCTGGGCTTTGGCATCAGCGATGATGCCGCTGAAGAGCTGGAATGTGCGTTCCACTTCGGGATGATCGAGCGGTTGTTGATGGCCAAGAAGTTTCTCGCGAAGACTGACGATGGTCTCACGAATCTTTCGGTTCGATTCTTCATCACCAGGCACCACCGATGCCTCAATTCCGGAAAACAGAATCCGTTCCGCGGCAGGACGATGGAAATCCTGACCCACGTTCAGGCAGGCGATGTCGTTCGCCATAATGCGCTGAATGGCTCCCATCGCACCGCTCGGATCGGCGTTGCGTTCAGTCACAGTAATGGAATCAATGCCACCGTAGAGAATTTTGAATTCGTCATCGAGTCGTCCCCACCGCTTGCCAAAGATCGCGTTCAGCTTTCGCTCCATCTGTTCAGGCGTCAGTAAGCGAACCACGCCGATGTCATCCAGCTCTGCGTGTCGCTCCGAATGTTCGGCGACAGTGGCGATTCCATCCGCGCGGTAGAAATCGGTGGCAACAAGTGCTTTGAAGGCGACTTTGAGATTCAGACCAGATGCCGAAAATCGAGAGGCGACGTCGTTGATCATTCTTCTTTGTTCAAGGTACGCTCGACGTTTGCCGCCAAAGGCCGGATCATCAATGTCTTCCGGCGGCTGAAGCACTTTACGGCCCATCAGAATGGAATACACATGTTCGACCATCGCCATGGGAAATCGAGCGTCTTTGACGGCTCGTTCCGCCAGCCACTGAGGGGCGCGCCAGCGTTCACCTGCCGGCATGTCTTCACCTTCAAAGCCCGACTGAAACATGTCGGTGTACCAGCCGTCTTTGCGAGGTCCCAATTCGCCCTCAAAGTTGAAGTCCTGAAAGATTCCGGCGACGGGGTCAATCGTCTTGTGACAGACGACACAGTCGGGAGCCTGCATCGTGGGGATTTCATACTTTGCTGCGACAGCCGACGCATCGGTTGAGCGCGGAGCCAGCTGCATGATGTCGATGCCTAGAAAATGTTGATAGAACATTCTGGCCCGCAGCCGGTTACGGTTCGTTTCGGTTGACGGATATCTTCGCAGGTAATGGAACATGCTCAGGAAGCCCGCATGAGGATACAGGCCCGTGGCCGATTCCTGCGTTTTTCCATCGCGTCCCTTGAGCGCGTGCAACGTTGCCGGAATGTACTCAAACGGATCTTCGACGTTTTTGAACTGATCCTTTATCTCTTCAAAGATGCCGTAACCTTGAGCCGAGTAGGGAGTGACCATGATGTAGTCGGCCGTTGCCAGTTCCGAAAACGGCCGATCGTTGCGCACGATGTAAGAAATCAGTTCCAGCGGCTCACGCAGCAGTGCCGCGCGATAGACGTCGGCCAGCTTCCATCCCGCCCGCTCGCGTTCAGCTTCCGGGAGATGACTGAAATCGTGGGTCTGATACCACAGCCGCGTCTTTTCGAAGTGGTCGTACGACAGCAGCGTTTCGGCATTGTCTTCAATGCCAATGGTCAGAAAGATGTCATTGAAGCCTTCTTTCAGTCGGGTGTAAAACGCATCTTCCCGCATGAGGCTGTCAAGGATCGGATCGATTGCGGGAAGCCCGCCCTGCTCGACGGCTGCGAGTTCTTCGGCGGAAGGCAATCGACCTGCCAGTGAGAGCGTGACTCGTCGCAGCAATCGCTGCGGCGTGATCATCGTGACTCCGTCAAAAAAAGGCGGCACGTTGTAATCACTTGTCGCGACATCCGGAATTGGCTCGCCGGTTCGCGGCATCATTCGCGGCACGAAGCGATCCAGGATTCTGAAGCCGGTCGAATCCGGCTTGAGCACCTGTCCGCCGCCATGCTCAAGTTCGCCGATCACCTTTTGCAGCAGCCGTGACTGATCGCCTGCTGTGGCTTTTGCCATTGTCTGAAAGGCATCTCGATTTCGAGCCAGCGTGGTAACATCGTCGGTGCTTTCACCCGGTCGTGCGAGGACAAACTCGCTGTCAGCCGCATCTCCGTCCTGGTTGTGACACCGGAGACACGTTCTTTCGCCGACCTTTGCCCAGACTTCGTCTTCGAAAAAGCGATCCGTCACAAGGCAGCCAGGTGTTGCTCGTGCTGCCGCTGGAGGATTCGTCTGTCCGGCTGCGATCATGCCAAATGATGCCGCGACAATGAAACTTCCATGCAGAATGGCTCGTCTATTCAGTATCACCGATGTTACATGTCTTCGGGATAGATTGCCCATCATCAAGGTCCTGACAAACCAGTATCTCGATTGAAGATCTCGATTATCACGCAATCCTCTCTATAGAGCAACACAATGGTTATTTGACCTTGACAGCCGCTCGATAATGCGACCTTGTTTGGTCAATATCTCGGACATGAATGTCCAAGCTACAGGAATCGCAGCCCAGGACCGAGCTGCTGACGCCGCACCGCGCGCCGGATTCGGGGAAAAATTCTACATCAGATTCCGGGCCTTGATGCTCAGGTATTCATTGATCAGCTTCTCGGTCAGCAGATCCGGTGGCGTGTCGATGAGCATGATCCCGGCTTCTCGAAGCGATGCCGCTTCATGAGATTGCCCCGTCAGGATCTGCGCAGCGGCAGCGGTATGGAAGGCATCCAGGTCGGTTTCCGGGACACGATTTGCCATCGCTCGCAAACCTACGTCCTGCAACAGCACACACAGAGGCAAATAAGGCAGCGAACGCAGCTTCAAGCTGTCGCCGATCACGCGAAGCTGCAGTTCGTCGGTGACAAACGTAATCAGCACGACCAGCGCTCGTTTGCGCTGGACGGTCGTCAGATACTCCAGCGCCATGCTGTAGTCGGACGCATGTGACGATGCCTGAATATCGTAGGTCGATCGCAGAATCGATTGAATTCCCGGTTTGCCTCGCACCGGCCGAATGAAGCGTTCGATGCGGTTGGAGAACGCCAGCAGCGACACGTTGTCACCTTGCCCCAGCGCGATGTAACTGAGCATGATGGCCGAGTTGAGTGCATGGTCAAGATACGAGATGCCATCGGTCTCATTC
>JANOUN010000669.1:0-1957 GCA_031416875.1 Planctomycetota bacterium
GCTCACGCATGGGTCGAGCGCAAGCACCGCTTTTCGGAACACTTCAAACACGGCGCGTATGTTTGGTGTTAGCAAATTCGGGTGGTCGTCGATGGTGTATTCGTCCACCGGCACTCGCTCTTTACGTCCGTAGTTTTCTAAGCGACGCAGCCAGTAGCTGCGGCTGCGGAAGTTGTAAACGTCGCGGGTCTGGAAGTCACGGCGGAATTCGTCGTCAGAAGGGAAGCGACGATAGGAAGGCAGTCCGAGGAAATGCGCCTGAACACTTTCGAAGTATCAGTCTTTCTTCAGCGCCTTCGTGAACGTGGCAAACGAAGTGCGTACCGTAGGCTTCCTGCCCGAAGTCTAGCTCCATGGGTCGCCAGAACTGCTCGTAGAGTTTCGTTTGCAGCACCGGCTCTAACCCCATCAGGATGAAATTGCGGATAAGGTCCGCCTGACTCAATTCCTTGCCCGTCGAGTTCAAGCTCTCGAAGATGAGCTGTGGGTTGTCCTGGTCGCGGGTCAGGGCGATGTCCACCACCACGAGCTTTGCCAGCCCCCTGCACAATGTCGCCAACTCGACCTTGCCTTCGCCAATCCACAATGTTCCTAAAAACTTCCGCGCTCTCAGCGTCCATCGCGGCGATTTCGTCCATGATTTCCTGCGGGCTGCGGTGCGCGATTTCCTCCCCGCCGTTATGGCTCGCAGCGCAAATCAGCCGTTTGGGCGCTAGCCCCGGTTTCTTCGCTGGACTTGCACACCCAGTCTTGGACTGGCCTGATGAAAAGTTGATATTGACACGCCTATTGCGGGTGCTGTTATCTTATCATTTTTCTGTTCATTTGGGTTGGCTTGGAGGCCGTTATGTCTGTTGTTGCTTTGTCGGATAAGATCGTCGTTGATGATTCTCAGGGGTTGCTGGACGAGTATCGTAGCCATCCAATCCATTCAAAGAATGCATCTGACCTTTGGCTTCCCTCATCATTCCAACGATCTGCGAAATTCTCGCCTGGATTTGCTGGGTTAGGAATACTCCACTTTCCGTCTTCACAGCGAATGATCCCCGTTTCCTGATAGCGTTGAATCTGATCTAGGAAGTTGGCAAGCGCCGAGAAAACATCGTTCTCCTGCCTATAGATTGACGCGGCGAGAGTCGTGATGATGGTTGAAATTGGTTTTTCAGTTTCGTTCCTGCGGCCGCAAAAGCGAGCATCACGATGTCGCTTAAGTAATTGAACAGCGCGTTGAAGTGGCGTTCTTACCAGTTGGTCCGGCACGTCTGCGACGCTTGCAAAGAACTTTGGATATTGTCGGAAAATCTCTTGTTTTCGCAAAGCGACTACACGGTTGAAGGCTTGACGTTGGCAGTCCACGAACCAGTCAGCGAAACCGTTTGGATTGCTGAATGTCCATTCGTAAGGTCCTTTTGGTTCGTCACGATTTGTAATTCCAATCGCCTGGAGGGCGTATTTTGGTTCAACAGTTA
Organism: Planctomycetota bacterium; assembly: GCA_031416875.1. Taxonomy (GTDB): domain Bacteria; phylum Planctomycetota; class Planctomycetia; order Planctomycetales; family Planctomycetaceae; genus SXXK01. The sequence continues at coordinate 1,470 of JANOUN010000669.1, forward strand.
AGGCAGAGATTGGGTGCGGCACACAGGGTAAGGTATCAAGGTGAAATCCGATACCGTCGGCTTCAGCGTAGATGAGGGTCCAGCAACGTCTGCCTTCGTCCTCAAGCATCTCCGAGTAAGTACCGTTTTCCATTAGTCGCTTGCCAACCATCTGCTTAGTTTCTTTCGCGGACAGCCAGTGAATAGTCGCCCGTAACTGGCAGGCCAGATCGATGTCATAGTCGGATTCCCGTCCGTCCTTGAGGGGACGAACTACAGTGCCAAGTCGAAAAGATCCCTGAACATAGATGTCCGGAATGCCAGTTGATCCAGGATATTCACCCGCTTCTAGCCATCGCCCCACAGCGGTGTATCGTTCAACTGCTTCTCTATATTTACCTGAAGGAATATCAAGGTCCTCCGCGACAGATTGTAGAATCGCGTTCACAATTAAAAGTCGATTGTCGATGGACGAAGTAGCGGTAAGCGTCATTGAATTTCCAAAGCAA
>JANOUN010000670.1:0-6417 GCA_031416875.1 Planctomycetota bacterium
AGGTCATGGGACTCGGCATGCAGGAACTCTGGGCACAGGCGGCTGGCAAACCATCTGGCGTGGGCTCGAAACTCTCATCCTCGCCCTCCGCGGTTACCACGCCGCTCTCAAAAAATGTGGGTAAGGATGAGCTCGGCAAGCAGGACCTACCGAAATCGGCGACTGCACCCGAATTGGATTCAGTGTTTTGCAGACAACTTTGCACTTCGCGGTCACCGACCGTAGAATTCAAACATGATCTTTTGCTCTTCGTCGGGAATTGCCGTCATGTATCGTCCGCTGCGCATCTGCGTCGTTCCACTCATTCACCTCTTGTTGTTGGTGTTCGTTCCTGGAATCGCCCCGGGACAGAATAACGGCGGTAATCAGGGCGGCGGTGCGGGCGGCAATGGAAATGGTGGCGTCGGGGGCATTCGAATTGATGCCAGCGGGCTGGTTGAAAAATCTGTGGCTGCCGCCCTGAATGCCCGTGAACTCCAGAAGCGGCTCGAGACTTCCGCGGCGAAGAGTTTGCCGACTGAACTTAATCATCCGAGCGAACAGCGGAAGATTTCTTTCCGTGATCTGGATGCGGAGATCGACCGCCTGCTGACGGCTGGCCAACCGCTGCCGGATGCCATTTTGAATCTGGCTGGTCTCACTCGCATCGATTTTATTTTCATCGCCGACGAAGGCCGTGATGTGATCATCGCGGGCCCTGCCGAAGGATTTGGCGCGCAGCCAGACGGTCGCGTTGTGGGCACAGACAGCCATCGTCCTGTCTTGTGTCTGGACGATCTTCTGGTCGCCCTGCGGACAGCGGCCCAACGAACTACGTTCGGTTGTTCGTTCGACCCGGAACCCGGTCGTCTCGCAAAGACGCAGCAACTACTCGGGCAAAACACGACAGCAACCAGTGCCGCAGATGCTCAGCGAGGCTTTCAGCAGATCGGCGGTGTGCTGGGACACTGGAACGTAACAGTCTTTGGTGTGCCGGAATCCAGCCACATGGCGGCAGCGCTGGTCGAAGCAGATTATGTGTTGAAGCGTCTGACAACGGGCGACGAAAATCCACAGGTGCGGGGATTCAGGAGTTATCTCAGCATGATGCGGCCAAACGCCGACTCCCTGCGCCGCTGGTGGTTTTCGCCCCGTTACGATGCGATCGTAACGAACGACCAGCAAACGGCATGGCATCTTTCAGGGCCGCGTCTGCAAGTGAGTGCCCAGGACGAAATCGTGGACGCGAGCGGGAATCGTCAGGATGCTCCATCCACCCATGTGAGTCTCGAAAAGTACGCTCAGCAATTTACAGAGAAGATTCCGGATCTGGCTGAGAAAGTCCCCGCGATCGCTCAGTTGCAGAACATGGTCGATCTGCTGGTCACCGCCGCGGTGGTTGAACGATCTCGCGCCAAAGGTGGTCTTCACTGGAAACCGATCGTATTCAATGATGTGCAGCGTCTGGCGATGCAGGAGTTCGGCATTCCACAAGAAACGCCGTCGATTGTAAAGGTTCGCATGGCTGGTTCGCGGACCGTGCTGGGTCTCATTGCGGGCGGAGTCAGCGTAACGCCCCGCAGAATCCTGGCCGACGCAAAACCAGCGTCAGATGCGACTACCCTTGAACTGCCGGTTCGTTCAGATCAGAATTCCTCGTGGTGGTGGGATGAATGAACTCACCACAGCCCCAGGTTGACTCACTCTCAGACAGAAGGACGATACGGCATGAGTCGTCGTAGACATTTCTGCAGCCTCAAATTGTTTGCAGTTGCGTGGCTTGCCATTGCGGCCTCAGCACAATTCAGCGTGGCCGCGCCGGTGCAGGGAACAGCAGATCCATCACCGGCGAATGCGGCAGAAGCCGAGAATATACCCCGGAATCCTTTTCCGGAGGCCGTCACGGTGCCGGAAGGAATTCTGGACGGCGGAACCGAATGGCTTAATACGTCGCAACCCATCGCCATGAAGGACCTGAAGGGCAAGATTGTCATCCTGGATTTCTGGACCTACTGTTGCATCAACTGCATGCACGTACTTCCGGATCTGAAGTACCTGGAAGAAAAGTATCCCGGGCAGATCGTCGTCATCGGTGTGCATTCGGCAAAATTCGACAACGAAAAGGATTCGAAGAACATCCGCGACGCGATCATGCGGTATGACATTCAACATCCCGTTGTCAACGACAGTGAAATGATCATCTGGCGGAAATTCGGGACGCGAGCATGGCCGACGCTGGCGATCGTCGATCCGGAAGGCAAGTTCGCGGGATCGCAAAGTGGTGAAGGTCAGCGTGAATTGTTCGATGCCATTATCGCACAGTTGATCAAGTACCACCGCTGGAAGGGCACACTTGACGAAACGCCGCTTGTCTTCGAATCCGAGGCCAGCAAAGTGCAGGCGACAAATCTGCGATATCCTGGAAAAGTCCTGGCCGACGATGCCTCACAGCGCGTCTTCATCTCTGACAGCAACCACAACCGCATCATCGTGGCCTCGACTACCGGAGAACTGCTTCACACCATCGGCACCGGCCGCAGCGGCAGGACAGACGGTGCATTTGATGTGGTGGAGTTCAATCATCCTCAGGGAATGGTGCTCGTGGGCAACATGCTGTATGTGGCCGACACCGAAAACCACTTACTGCGCGCCGTCGATCTGGAAGCGATGACGGTCTCAACGCTGGCCGGAACAGGCAGACAAGGTCCTCCGGGTTTCCTCAGCGGCAACTTACTTGAGTCTCCATTGAACAGTCCCTGGTCCCTGACGCATGTGAACGGAACGCTGTACATCGCGATGGCAGGGCCGCATCAGATCTGGTCGCACAAACTCGGCGATGCAACGATCAATGTCTACGCGGGAAGCGGTCGTGAAGACGTGATGAACGGGCCGCTGACGACCGCCGCATTCGCGCAGCCGTCGGAAATCGTGGCAGATGCCGACGGAAAATTTCTGTATGTCGTGGACAGCGAAGGATCAGCAATCCGGAAAGTGCCGACAAAGAGCACTGGTCGCGTCACCACCGTGGCTGGGACATCCGAGTTGCCGCGCGGGCAGTCGTTGTTCGCGTTTGGCAATGTCGATGCCACCGGACATCAAGCTCGGTTTCAGCATCCGCTGGGAATCGCCATCTTCGGTGATTCGCTCTTCGTCGCAGATTCGTACAACCATGCTTTGCGACAGATTGAACTCAAGACGGATAAAGTCTCGACTGTTGCCGGCAACGGGTCGGCCGGGACTTCGCTTGAACCTTTGCAGCTGAGTGAACCCGGCGGCTTGTCCGTTTCAGGATCGTCACTTTACATCGCCGATACCAACAATCACCGCATTGTGGTGATGGATCTGAATACGAAACAGTCTCGGCTGTTCGAAGTCGCCGGACTGACTCCGCCAAGTCCGCCAAAAGCTGCTCCCGTGCGAGACACCTCCGACGCGATCGACACCGAAGCAAAGTTGTTCGCACCGGCCGAGAAGCTGTCCGTCAGGATTGCATTGGCGATTCCCGATGGCTACAAGCTCAACGACCTCGCACCCGTGACGTGGGAAATTTTTACCGATGGCGAGCAACCGATCTTCCAGGCGGCTGCTCTCGACCAGTGTGACGAAGCTGCCGTTGCCGATGCCCATGCCACGTTTGAAATCCCGATGACTGGAGAATCTGGAATGGGGACGGTGTATGTTCGAGTCGGCTACGGTTACTGCGGAACCGAAGAAAATGCTTTGTGCCGTCTCGCCACCGCAACATGGCGTGTTCCGGTCACGATCGCCGCTGACGCCGCTGCCGACACGTTGAATCTGTCATTTCCAGCTGTTCCGTAACATAAAGTCACTTCTGATTGGCCTCGATCCCCGCGAGTTGAATCAACTCAATCACCGCATGGATCAGGCAATGAAGGGTCATGCCTATGTGAAGTCCGGCATCGACATTGCCTGTTGGGACATTCTTACGTCACCGTCAGCAACGCGACAGGAGCCCCGCAGCGCGTGCAGGGACGGATGGCTGCGTCCACTGCTCCCGGTTTGGGCATCCAGCCGAGATTTGAACTGCTTGGTGACCCGATTGTGGATGTATAGCTGCGCGCGGTTGAGGATGGCACATTCGTTCACATTCGTTTAACCGCGTGGGCAACGCCCCGCGCGTGGGAATCCATCCAGCAGCACGCTGCTCGCGCGGCCCGCTGGGCACGCGGTTAAACGAGCCAATGCCAACCGCGTGCGGTATAACCTGGACATTCATGTCCATCCTGCGCTGCTTTCAGATCCACTGCTGACTGGCACGTCGCAGGCCAAGTTCGTCAGCGAGTCGCATGAGCATCGAGATTCCGGCACTGATCGGCAGACTGATCATCAGCAACGGGGGCAACGATGTCTTCACAGCCAACTGAACATCCACGACGGTTGGCATTGATGAAAGATCCAGCTGGCCGACTAATTGCAGGCTGACGGCAATCAGTGTGATGAACGGCAGATGCAACGGCGTTAACTTTTTCGCGAACGATTGGCGGCGAGAACTGTAATCGTCCGGTTTCGATGATGGACTGATCAGGCAGGCAGCGATGGCAGGCAGCAGCATGGGACAGAGCGGCAAACATCCCGGCCGCGCCACCCAGTCAATCAACAACGCTGCGGCCGACAGCAGAATACCAGTCACCGAACGCATCCAGAACATGATTCCGCATGCGATCGGCAGGACCAGGGCACCATGCGGCATCGACCCGGATGTGAGTTCAACCGCGATTGACATCCAAAGAATAGCCAGCGCCAGAAATATTTTCATTGTGACACTCCCGCATTTGAATTCGTCGCGTTTGACGTGGTCATCGTCATGGCGTCTGTCTGCAGACTCATGCGGACAATGCCCACGCAATCCAGTTCCGACAACGTGAAACCGGGCTGAATCCGCACGTCCCACTGGCCGCCTGCCAGGAATTCGGCAGAAGTCACGGTACCAAAAAACAAACGAGGACCGCGGACTCCATTGATATCTGCACTGACGACCGTGTCGCCGACCGTCACTGCGTCGGTGTAAGAAATTCCCGTGAGGCGGCACTCTGACGTGCCGGTGCCTTCCAGCATTCCGACAGCCCCAAAATGGAGTCCGTCCTCTGACGCACGCAACATCTGCACCTGAGCGCGGAAATCGACAGAAGTCACGGGTTGCACCATACTCACCCAGCGTCCGGTCTTCTCGATGCGTCCAACGACGCTTGACCCTGACAGCACACGATCACCCGCCGCGACGCCGGAATCTGATCCCGCATCGACGATGGCACCGCTGCCATCCACAACCAGTTCAGACCGTCTGATACCCGCCGATTTTCCTGCAGAAATGATGAGTTCCCGCAGCGAACCCGGGAGCCCGCTGCTGCTGATCACCTGTGCCGGAATCATGGCAAAGTCAGTGAGCGCTGCTGCGGGATCGACAAAGTCCGCGATTACTGTGGCTTCTTTGGAGTGCTTCAAATCACGTCGCAGGCGAGCGTTCTCAATCATTAACTGCCGCAGCGTCTGCAACTGCTGAGCATTGAGACCATCGACTGCATCCGTTTTGACCGGACTTGCAGCTTCCCGTCGTTTCCCCGCATCGCCAGATTGCGGTGCGATGGCCATCAGCACGAGTCGCCCAGGACTGAAAGCATCATGCAGCACCGACCGCAGTCCGCTGAGCATTCCCGTGCGATCCGCAGCGGTGACCAGCAGCGAAAGCACAAACATCGCGATCGCGGCGTACCACAGCTGGTGACGAACTTGTTCAACACGCATCAGAAACTCCTGTTACTGCCGCATTCCGTCATCCAGTCCGTGCTTCCAGCGATCCAGATGATCGAGACAAATCATCACGCCGCGCGTGACGGCCGTTCGTGGCGAATCCACAACGCGTACAGGGATTCCCAGATGTTGCGAAAGATATCGGTCGATTCCCCGCAACAGCGCACCGCCGCCAGCCAGCACAAGTCCCGTGTCCGCCAGGTCTGCGATCAGTTCCGGCTGACAGCGTTCGATTGTGCGACGAATGCTGTCCACAATCTCTTCGAGCGGCTCATACAGCGATTCACGAATTTCTTCGCTGGTCACCAGAGCCTTGCGGGGAATTCCGCTGGCCGTGTCGAGGCCGCTGATTTCATGTGTCAGCTCATGATCCAGCGATGCAGCACTGCCGATCGCAATTTTTAGTTGTTCCGCCGTCTGGTCACCGATCCGCAGTGAGTACCGACGACGCAGGTAGCGAACGATGGATTCATCCATGGCATCGCCCGCGACTCGAATTGACTGCGACGCTACGATATCTGCCAGACTCATGACGGCGACTTCGGTCGTGCCACCGCCAATGTCGCAGATCATACTCGCCAGCGGTTCGGACACCGGCAGTCCGGCTCCGATTGCTGCCGCTTTGGAATCATCAATCAGCCAGACTCGCCCTGCCCCCGCCCGTTCAGC
>JANOUN010000671.1:0-11172 GCA_031416875.1 Planctomycetota bacterium
GTGCACCAATAAGTGTCGTCATCCTTCAGGTCAAAGACCCATTTCGACGTCATCATGGTGCCCAAAAGATAACCTGCGGTCGTGTGCATCACACCTTTGGGTTTTCCGGTACTGCCCGATGTGTACAGAATGAAGAGCGGATGTTCGCTGTCGAGTTGAACCGGGTCACAATCGGCCGACATGCCTTCCATCAATTCGTGCCACCAGAAATCGCGGTCCGGTACCATATCGACATCACCGCCGGTCCGCCGCACGACGACGACTTTTTCCACCGATGGCGATCTATCCATACTCGCGTCCACTGCGGCTTTCAATGGCACCTCTTTGCCACGACGCCAGCCCCCGTCCGCTGTGACAATGACCCTGGCCTGAGCGTCATTGTTTCGATCAGCAACGGCATCAGCACTGAAGCCTCCGAAGATGATTGAATGGACGGCTCCGATCCGCGCGCAGGCGAGCATCGCGATCGCCAGTTCCGGAATCATGGGCATGTACAATGTGACACGGTCGCCGGTCTGCACGCCCAGCTTCTTCAGTACGTTGGCAAACTTGCAGACTTCGCGATGCAGATCCTGATAACGAAGGACCCGTGTATCACCCGGTTCACCTTCCCAGATGATCGCCGCTTTGTTGCGATTCGGGCCCTTGAGATGTCGATCGATGCAGTTGTAACTGGCGTTAATCCTGCCTCCCACAAACCATTTAGTGTCAGGCATGGGTCCCTGTATGACGGTGTCCCAACGGCGAAACCAGTCCAGATTCCCAGCCATTTCACCCCAGAATCCGGCTGGGTCATCTTTGGCTCGATGCCACATCGCTTCATACTGCTGTTCGCTGCTGATATGAGCACCTGCAGAAAACGTGGCGGGTGGGGCAAAGGTTCGAGTTTCCTTCAGAGAACTTTGAATATTCTGGTTGCCGGACTGAGTCATGCGTCTGCGAACTCCTGCGTGGTAAGACAGCGATAGTAAGTGTGTTCAGACCCATCATTTTGAGGACACCCGTCCGAATTGTCCATCAGCCGGACAGAACAGTCATTTCTTTCTGCGGGAAAAGACTTCTGGCGACTTCACTTCCGGTGGCGGTGGCGATTTCGTTCTTCATGAATCATGCTGTTTTTGTCTCGGTCAAGAATGCTGACCCATGGTGTCGTGAATTTCTATCCACTCAAATGGTCTGATAACAGTACTCCGGGAGCTTCAGCGGCGCAGACTGCGTGATCGGTTCATTTCGCCTGAATCGAATATCTCCAGCTTACGCTGCAGGAAAAGTCATCGCATCCTTCCCAATTCCGCTGGTAATTCTCCGAAAAAAAATTACCACGACGCATTGCTGTCGACCGACTGAATCCGAAGGGATACTTCGATGTTCGTGAGAGATGCTGCACTTCGATGTCAAGGACCCCTGAACACGTTGACCTCAGGGTTTGAAAGCGGTGATGTCATGGCAATGGATTGCCGCAGGATTTGGAGTTTTCTGCTTGTTCTGATGACGCTGGCGTACTTTGCTCGAACAGCTCCCGCGCAGGAATCGTCGGCGACTCTGGAATCCGTGTTGCAGCGACTTGAGCGTGTCGAACGCGACAACCAACTCCTGCGAGAGCGAGTCGCTCGATTTGAAGATCAGGCCTCGCAGAACGACGCCCCTCGACCGGCGCAGAATCCGTGCGACATTTCTGTGTCAACGCCCGGGCTGAGTTCCAGCAGTGAGCCCCAGGGTTTGCTCTATCAGCCCTTACAGCCTCGAGTCCTGTTTGCTTCCAGGGCAGCCGAACCACTGTTGACCGAAGATGACGTGCGAGGCATCGTCCACGAGGTTGTCGATCGACAGTCTCCTGATGAGCCGAGCGACAACACGGCCTCAACGGAAGATGCACTTCAGGACCAAAGGATTTCGGATCTCGACAAAGCCTTGAAGGCGTTCCAGAATAAATCCAGCGCGAAGACATACCCCAGCGTAACCGTCAACGGTGTTTTCCAGGCAGATTCCGGCTGGATTCATCAGGACACCGCAAGCGAAATACAGTATGGCCAGATTCAGGACGGATCGGATTTTCGCCGCGCGCGCCTTTCCGCCAAAGGCAGCGTGACGGAAACGACGAACTACTTTTTCCAGATGGACTTTGGATTCTTCGGTCGACCCACATTTACCGATGTCTGGGTCGAGCAGACAAAAGTACCATTTTTCGGCAATGTCCGAATCGGTCAGTGGAAACAGCCGTTCAGTTTGGAAGTCGTGAGCAGCTTTCGTTACACAACGTTCATGGAACGCAGTGTTCTGTTTCAGCCGTTCACTCCGTTTCGCCACATGGGAATTGGTTTCTATGACCATTCCGACGACCTGAGCACAACCTGGGCTGTGTCAGCGTTTCGTACCGGTCAGGATCAATTCGGCGCAACGCTCAGTTCAGACGGGGGATATGGATCATCGGAGCGGTTAACATGGGTTCCGTCATGGGAATGCGAGGGAAAGAACTATCTGCATCTTGGAGTGGGCCACTTCTTCAATGCGCCCCCCGGTGACTCTGTGAACTTCCGCACGATCCCGGAATTCTTCGTCGGAGCCAACGGTCCTGGTGCCGTAGGCACGAGTGGTCAGGCGGTACCAGGCGGTTCCAACGGAACGCCGTTCTTTGTCGCAACCGGGAACCTGGACGTGCCGTATTTCAACGTTCTCGGAAGTGAACTTCTGTGGGTCCGCGGACCTGTCAGCCTTCAGTCAGAAGCGATGGTGAATCTGGTGAATCAGGGCGGAGGTTCAACAGCCGTTCTGCCGGGTGCATATGCTCAATTGGGGTATTTCCTGACAGGCGAGCATCGCCCCTATGATCGCAATGCAGGAACAATTGACCGAGTGATTCCAAAGTCGAATCTTGGGTATGACGGTAAGACCTGCCATCGGGGGCACGGAGCATGGGAAGTGGCAGGTCGCTGGTCGTATCTCGATCTCAACGACTCTGCGATTCGCGGTGGTACGATTATGGACTACACTGCAGGCGTGAACTGGTACTGGAATCCCTACACCAAAATGGTCTTTAACTATGTCCATGCGGTGTCCGACACAGCTGCGTTTCCCAAAGCCCAAACGGACATGTTTGGCGTTCGAGCGCAGCTCGACTTCTGACGCAACGCCAACTGCAGCGCAGCATCCGCCTCGGTCACAGAGATCTCAATCTTTGTCACGCAATGATGTCATGAGCCACGTTGCCGTACACGTCCGTCAGTCGAAAGTCGCGGCCGGAATAGCGGTACGTGAGCTGTTCATGATCGATGCCCATCAGATGCAGGATCGTCGCATGGAGATCGTGGACGCTCATGCGATTTTCGACGGCCTTAACACCCAGATCATCGGTCGCTCCATAGACCATACCACCTCGAATTCCGCCACCGGCGAGCCACATGCTGAAGCCGGTCGCGTGGTGATTGCGGCCCTTGTCACCCTGAGCCGTCGGAGTTCGTCCGAATTCACCACCCCACACAATCAGCGTCTCCTCAAACAGGCCTCGTGACTTCAAGTCGGCAATTAAAGCGGCAATCGGCTGATCGCTTTTCAATGCGTCGCGGCGATGGTCCATGATGTCTCCATGCGCATCCCACGGTTGCCCGCTGCCGTAGTAGACCTGCACCATGCGGACCCCGCGTTCGACAAGTCGCCGGGCGATGAGGCATCCGTCTGCAAACTCGCCGGAGCCATAACCTTGACGAGTCGATTCAGACTCGCGACTGATATCGAACGCCTCCTGAGCTTCTGACTGCATGCGATATGCGATTTCCAAAGACTGAATTCTTGCTTCCAGCTGAGAATCCTGGGGCCGCCGCTCCAGATGCGTCTGATTCATCTGCTGCATCAGGTCGAGCAGACGCCGCTGACTTTGAGTTGTGACCGCGGAATTCTTCAGATGACCGATCACTTTGGCCGGATCAATTTTCCCGTTGTCGACATGTGTCCCCTGAAAGATTCCGGGAAGAAAACTGTTTGACCACAATGCGGGGCCGACCACCGGCTTGCCAGGACACAACACCACAAAGCCAGGCAGGTTCTGATTCTCCGTTCCCAGGCCATAAGTGAGCCAGGACCCCAGCGACGGCCGAATGGGCTGCTGGCTTCCGGAGTTCATCATGAACAACCCCGGCTCATGATTCGGAGTGCTTGTGTACATCGATCGAACGACGCAGATGTCATCAATGCAATCACCAACATGCGGATACAGTTCGCTGACTTCAATGCCGCTTTCACCCATCGCTTTGAACGTGAACGGTGACGGCATGTAATTGCCGCCCGGGCCTGGCTTACCGGCCTGTGTCTTCAGTTCCGGCTTCGGATCGAAGGTATCAACATGCGACGGCCCGCCGTTCATGAACAGAAAGATCACATGCTTTGCACGTGCGGGAAAATGCGATGGCTTTGAAGTCAGTGGACTCTCCGCCTGTTGCTCAGCAACGCAAACGCCTGCAAGTCCAAGCATTCCGAATCCGGCCGCAGTACGGGCCAGCATTTCTCGACGGGATGAGTATTGCGAGGCCAGCATGGAATATTGAATCATGATTTCAACCACCTGTTTTCGTTTCGGCGAGCGGCTTTCTGAATCACGTAGCAGAGTTCGTGAGAACTCTGGAACATTTCGGCAGGCTCAGGGCTAATGGCACTTGGTTTAAGATTGTCGTCTTTCGCTCCGCGAAAGAAACGCCGCTTTTGCGGAGCAAAAGGCGACACTCGCCGGCGTCCGGATGTAAACCAAGTACCATTGGGCTCAGGGCATCCCGAATTCTTACGAATCCGGCTACGGGAAAAACATATTCGCTCGATTGCACTAGTCAATCCACATAAGCAAACTCATTCGTCCCCAGCATTGCCAGACAGTACTGTTCAAGCGGCGACAGCGAATCACCGGCTTCGGCCGATGGCTCCTGCAAGAAAACGACGGACACCCTGCGTTCTTCATCGGTCGGCAGGCGACCGTACAGCAACTGAAACAATCGGTTGATCCGATCTGCATCCGATTCTGCCTCGCGCGACAATCTTGCGGCAAGCGCCTTCGCCTGCACGATCATGAAATCGCTGTTCAGCACGAACAACTGCTGCAGGGGAACAGTTGTCACCGATCGTTCTCCGGCAGTGATGTTGGGGTCAGGAAAATCGAACAGCCGCAGCAGATCATTCAGGCGATGCCGACTGACGTAGCCGTACAGCGTTCTTCGTTCGTGCTGACCGTTCAGCTCGGACGACGCCCCGCCGATCTCACGATTCAACCTGCCGGAAACGCACAGCACAGCATCTCGCCACGGTTCGACCTCCAGACGTCGACGATTCATCTTCCAGAGCAGACGGTTTTCGGGGTCCACGGTTTGGTTCGCTTCGTCTCCGGAACTGCTCTGCCGATACGTGGCCGACAGCAGAATCTGACGATGCAATGCCTTGAGCGACCAGCCCGATTCGATCAGACTGACGGCAAGAGAATCCAGCAGCTCCGGATGACTCGGACGTTCTCCGAGCTGCCCGAAGTTACTCAGCGTTCGAACCAGTCCGAAACCAAAATGCCCCGCCCAGACTCTGTTTGCAATCACGCGAGCTGTCAGAGGGTTTCCCGGTGAAGCGATTGCGTTGGCCAGCTCAAGTCGCCCACTTCCGGAAGGCTGAAACGGCTGACGTTCTCCTGACGTAAAGATCGCCGGAAACGCGCGAGGCGCGACATCGCCTTTCTTTTTTGGATCGCCCGCCAGATAGATCTTTATGTCGCGGAATGTCCCTTCAGCCAGCGCATGGGCCATCGGAATGTTGATGGTGGCGGATTCCTTCCTGAGTTCCTCCAGACGAGTTTTCATCTCAGCCAGAGATCTTGCTGGTTCGCCTTCCAGCAGCGGCTCAATCTGATCGGGAGCGAGCCCCAGAACGCCGCGATCGTCGAACAGTTCCGACAGGAACAAGGCAGCGGATTGCAGCAGTTGGCGTTCAGATTCGGAAAGCGAGTCCAGTGGCTGGACGGTTTCTGAACTGGCAAGTTCCTCGGCTGACACGTCCCAGGTCAGCCGCGCATTTGACAACACCGCGTGGTCGCTGCTGATCGTGTTTTCCGTTTCAGAAATCTGAGCCCCGGTGGTGGCGATCGTGATGGATCGAGCTTCAGGCGGAATCGAAACCTCGAATGCAACGAAACGGCCATCGGGAACAATGGCCGGGGGCATTTCACCCGAGAAGGAATAGACAGCATCGTTTTCTTCAATGGTTGCCGGTTTACCATCCAGATAAGCTGCGATGATGGAGTCAAACTCGCTTGTCTTTGACTGCGGCTTCGAGACGACCACGGCAAAGTGGACACTGGAGCCCGCGCCGAAAGAGTCGTCGTTAATTCCGGCTTTGTCCACCCGAAACACCATCGACTGCGACGCGGGTATTAATCCCGAGCGACGAATTTCATCCAGATCAAATGTGATCAGCGCGTTGGCGTGCATGCCGATCCCCTGTTCAGTTCGGCCGATAGAGGCACTGCAGCTTTTGCCGAGGGTTTGGATGCCGCCTTCGCTCGACCATCCGTCGTTTGTGACGTCCCCATGTCGACGCGAGTCGCTGCCGATCGATCGAAAATCAAAGCGAACGCCCGCCGCGATCTCAGCGGTTCCGCCCCAGCCATGCAGAACACGATCGACCCCAAGGCTGGCTGATGTCGCCGTTGATCGAAACGGGTCTGACGCCAGCGCCGATGTCAGCAATGCGCCTTTTTTGTCATCGAACAGGTTTCCCAGCGGAATCACACCAGGCGCAACGACCATTCGATCTTCCGCAGAGACGAAGGCGAAATTGTCGCCGAACTGTTTGCGAAGAGATTCGCGCTGAGGCAACAGCGATTCTGCCCTGGCTCGCAGTCGTTCGCCAATCTGAGTCACTTGCAATGACGCGTCGTCGGCACTGCGGGATGCTTCACTGTGCGACTTACGAAATGCGTGCCACTCCATCAGATAACGGCGTTCGTTTCCATTCGCACCAGAACCGGCGTCGTCGGAAAGCCAGGCGACCCAGCGTTGGAGAAGTTCGTGATTCAATTTATTGTCGCCTGCGATTTTCTCACTCACTTTTTTCTTGTCAGAATCCTTCGACTGAAAGGCCGTCCACGCGGCCTGCATATAGACCGGTATGCTCGAAGTCAGCTTCTGCCTGGCGGCTGGTGCCTGTGTCGCAAACAGAGTGTCAATCTCAAGCTGTTTCGCCTGGACGGCTCGATCCGCCGTCGCTCGGGCGGCCACGGTTTCTTCGGGAACAGCCGGCATTTCACGATACTCGGAACTCGCGAAGATTCCCGCCAGAGCATAGAAGTCCGCCGTGGAGATCGGATCGAATTTGTGATCATGGCATCGCGCGCAGGAAACCGTCATCGCCTGAGTTCCTCGCATCAGCGTGTCGATGCGATCATCCCATTCATCGGCCTGAGCTTTTTCCTGTTCGCCGTTGTCCTGATAGTAAACCGGTCCCAGTGCAAACAAACCCAGCGCTGCGCGATGGCGATGGGACTCAGGCAAGTCGATCTGATCACCGGCAATCTGAAGACGCAGAAACTGATCGTAGGGCATGTCATCATTCAAGGCTCTGACAACCCAGTCGCGATACAGATAACCCTGCGGATACATTCTGGCCTGAAACGTGTGGGCCTGATCTTCGGCGAATCGTGCAAGATCGAGCCAATAGCGTCCCCAGCGTTCGCCATAATGCGGAGACGCCAGCAAACCGTCGATGACTTTTTCATAGGCATCGCTGGAGGTGTCGTTGACGAACGAATCAATGGCTTCGGGTTCCGGAGGCAGGCCGACCAGATCGAAGTACAGTCTTCGAATGAGCGTCCTGCGATCCGCTTCGATCGCGGGTTTCAGCCCCCGCTTCTCCAGTTCACTCAGCACAAAGTGATCGATTTCGTTTCGAGCCCACGCAGAATTGGCGACGTCCGGAAGTGGAACTCGAACCGGAGATTTGAAAGCCCAGAACTCAAGCCCCTTCTGGTAGTTGATTCCAGCTGCTTTCTTTGCCGCCACTTCCGTTCTGGGATCCGGTGCGCCCATTTGAATCCAGCGTTCAAAGTCGGCGATCACCGTGTCCGGCAGTTTGCCTTTCGGCGGCATCTCGAAGCTCTCGTATCGCAGCGCGTGCAGCAGCGGACTTTCAGCAGGTTGACCGGCAACGACCGCGGGACCAGAATCGCCGCCTGCAAGAGTGGTCTCGCGAAGATCCAAACGAAGTCCGCCTTTGGGAATTGCTGTATCGCCCGAGTGGCATTCATAACAATGGGAAGCGAGTACCGGACGAATCTTCGATTCAAAGAATTCAGTCTGTTCGGCGGTCAGGCCATCATCGGCCGAAATCGGCACAGCGGCCACCAAAGCCTGAATTCCAACCATGCACAGCGGCAGCAGCAGGCAGCCGAATGAGGACCGAATGCTGTTGATTGACTTCGAACTACCGCTCGAACCTCCCGGCAAGACGCGCGGAACGTGCGCAGAGGAAACAGAGGAGGACGCTACCACGCATCTCATGGTTCAATGAGCCTGCAAAGGAGGGGATTTGAGAAGGCAGGAGCAGGTGGGAAGAACTCGATTGCATGGTCGCCCTGTGGCGGGAAATCGCCACGACCGATCAGGGGCAATTGAATCACGAATAATCAGGTTCTTCAGCCTTATGGTATGAGGCTGCAGGTGGAGTCTACCAGCATCGCGGTCGGAATTGCGAACTGTTTTGTCCCAGGAAAAGTGGTTCACGCAGGTTTTGAGACTTTGGTTTCCACTGCCCTCGGGCAGCCGGCCGTTTTCATCGTTTAACGGCAAGCCGCAGGCGTCGTTGCCGCGTTTCGCCTGCGCCTGCGGCTCGCCGTTAAACGAATTTTCTCACTCTGTGAACTAAAACGACAGTATCCCGGGCTCGATGTGGCTGAGAGTAGTCATTGGTAATTGCTGACTCTACCGGATCCCGTGTGCGGCGGTGAAATCCTTGAAGCTGCTTCTCTGATAAGCTCAGCGTTTACGACTATTCCCCGGTCTTGCTGATCGTATCGACCTTTCGCACGATTTCATCCAGCGTCGTGCGAGGGCATTTGCCTTTCACGCTGAGCACTCGAGAAAGATTTGCGTCTTGAACCCACCGACATACCGCGACAGAAGGATCTGTCAGGCTTGTCTGACTGTCACCACCGATTATCGACTTGTGCGGAATCCTTACTTCGTCCTCGGAGGGAACTGAGTTACGAAGCGTGGCGATCACGACAAACGTGAAAGTATCGCCGTCAGCGGTTGGAGCCCGCAGAATCACGACTCGACGATCCTTTGCGTCACCTCCCTGAGGTGGCTGCACCTTTTCGACGTAGACGATGGTGCCAACCGTCAGAGCTGCTTTTCCAACCACGCGAAACTCAATTGTCGTATCGGGAAGTATCGAGAGTGGAGGACGCTAAACGCTGCACATGTTCGGACGTGATCGGTCGAATCGGCAACGTTGGACGCACAAGACCTTTTCGATCATCCTGCAGCTTCTGCAATGCGTCTCGGAACTCCGCCGCATGCTCGACCTTGAAGCCCTGCCGCTCAAAAAATCGCAGCTCGCGTTTCACTCTCTGCCACGGTCGAAGCCACCAGGCGTACATGTCCCAGATCGCCTGATCCATAGCCAGATCAGGCTCGTGCTGGCCCGACAATACTTGCTCCTGCCAGACCTGATGGTAGGCCACGATCTCACGAAGCGATTCTATCCCCGTCCGCAGCAAATCCTCAAAACGACCACAAGCCATGGCCAGATCGTGATCAGGTTTCCAAGCTTCTGCATTTTCTGAGTACGCATCAACAGCTTGTCTAGCGGATTCAAAAACGCCCATTGTCACACCAACTCCAATCATCATACAAATTCTTTTGCCGTGCAGGCATCACTGCTTGAAGTATATCTATCGTCTTGTTCTTACGCACTCGAGACGGCTTTCACACAAGACGATAAATTCTACCCATCAGTCAGCCGCAGAATCATCAATTCGTACACAAGTTTCCAAAGAAGCTGCAGTTATTCAGGCAATTCCTCGTGGAATTCTATTCATCGCGACTGTTTTGGAACACTTCTGATTCTCGGTGATTGTCTCGATTGAACCGGCAAAATTCAGTCATCCTGCCGTGGATTCTGATGGTGCGTTGCGCTCCGCTTCACGCACCCTACAATAAAAGTGATCTTATCGAACGAGGCAGAGTTCCCCGGTGGGGCAAATCGCCCCGACAATGTGGATGCATGTGAAAGACTTTGCTGTATTTCCAGAGAACCTCGGCTCCTTTGGCAGTTGGCACAAGGGTTGCGATTAGAGTTTCCGCTGGATAAAAAATCTGTTTCTTATCCCGAAAGGAAATCCCATGCCGGTCCCAACAATGACGCGCGACAGAATTAACCAGTTGACTGAGGAAATCAAAGGCCACAATGAGCCGTTCCAGCGCATTGTGAGCCAGGTGAATCAGGTGCTGGTGGGCCAGGAAAAACTGGTGCATCGCATGCTGATCGGCTTGTTGGCAAACGGCCACCTGCTGATTGAAGGTGTGCCTGGTCTCGCAAAGACGACGGCGGTTGCCTGCCTGGCCAAGGCAATCCACACAGGTTTTCAGCGACTGCAGTTTACTCCTGATCTGCTGCCTGCTGACCTCATCGGTACTTTGGTTTATCGTCCGCAGAATCAGACGTTTGTGGTTCAGAAGGGTCCGATCTTTTCGAACCTGATTCTGGCCGATGAAATCAACCGCGCTCCGGCAAAAGTCCAGAGTGCGCTGCTTGAAGCGATGCAGGAACGACAGGTGACCATCGGGTCGGAAACGTTTCTGCTGCCGGAGCCATTCCTGGTCATGGCGACCCAGAACCCGGTGGAGCAGGAAGGCACTTTTCAATTGCCTGAAGCTCAGACCGACCGTTTCATGCTGAAGGTCATTGTGGAATATCCCAACCGAAATGAAGAACTTCAAATTCTGCGAAGGATGAGCAAGACCGGACCTAAGTTTGATATTCAGCCGGTGACTTCGCCGCAGGAAATCATGGCAGCTCGAGAGCTGGTGGATCAGGTTTACGTCGCTGAGAAAGTCGAAAACTACATCGTCGATCTTGTGATGGCGACTCGGAACCCCGAGGCTTACGGGTTGAAGCTGAAGGAGCTGATTCAGTTCGGCGGTTCGCCGCGAG
>JANOUN010000672.1:0-2012 GCA_031416875.1 Planctomycetota bacterium
CGCCGTACTCCGGTCATTTCCTGCGGCAGGCTGTGCCCTCGAATCTCTGACGAAGTTGACAATCTGCAACGCACTTTCGGGATGATGCATTAACGCAGCATCCCGTTGCCAACCTGCATCTTTTGCTGGTGTCGCCGGACAACACAAATCGCCGGGTGTTGCCTTCGGGAATCAAACGGTTGTTGCCTGCGGTTGCAATTCAGTTCGACCTGCGGCAATTCGCAACACTCGTGTTTTTTGCTCGACTTTCCACAACCTGGTCAGTGATCAGGGGCCAGGCTTCGACAACTTTCCGCTGCACGGCGCGAAAGCTGGCGGATGGTCGGATTCGGCAATGTGGATTGCCGGTCGAGCCCATTCGAAAACGCAACCACCTTACCAGGCCTACACCTGATGCAATTACAAACTAAGTCGAATGAAGCTCACACGCGCAATGTGCGAAATTTTCTGTCACGGACGCTCTGCGCAGGGATCGCACTGCTGACAGCTGTGAATGTCGCCACTGCCGGTAACGGGCCTCGTATGATTGAAGTATCTGACGACACTCAGACCTATACGGGCATGATTGTCGCGAAGTCTGCTCAGGAATGTTTTCTCGTCGATCGATTTGGGCGACAGGCACGGTTGCCCATCGCGGGTCTGAAATCATTCAGTGTCGTCGCAGAGAGTTTTCGCCCGGCGTCACAAAGTGAGTTTCGCCGTCAACTCGAAGCTGAATTGGGACCGGAGTACGAAGTTGCCACATCGAAGCACTACGTCGTCGCAGGTACACGCGGGCACGGCCGCAGCTATGCCGCTCTGTTTGAAGATATCTTCAATCAAGTCGATTCGTTTTACGCGTTGCGTGGTTTTCGAACATCGGAGCCCGATGCACCCCTTGTCGCACTGGTGCTGAAGGATCAGGCGGCATTCAGCAAGTACTGCGAAGGCGACCAGATGGCATGGACTGAAGGCCTGCGAGGCTACTATTCCTTGAGATCAAATCGAGTTGTCATGTACGACCTGCCGGAGCTGTTTCAATCTGTGCGCCTGACGCCTGAGACCGATTTGCAGACGCGTGGAAAGACACTCGTCTCAGATGCAAATTCCTCAACTCGTACTCACGCGCCGGATGACATTGCATATCCCGTGGGAAGCATCGTGGCTCAGTTTCAGCAGGCCGCGTCCGCATCAGCGGTCGGTGGTGAAACGGCGAATACGATCATTCACGAAACAACACATCAGGTGGGTTTCAATATCGGCATTCATTCTCGCATCGGCGGAACACCTGCATGGATTCTGGAAGGCATGGCGACCGTACTGGAATCGCCCGGCATGAGGACTCGCAGCAATTCGTCTGAAAAAGTGAACGCAGAAAGACTGGAATGGTTCAATCAGAAATATTCCACGCGTCGTCAACCCGGCGATCTTGCAAAACTCATCGCATCGGACGACATGTTCAGCACACAGACCCTGATGCCTACAGCGCGGCCTGGGGAATTACATGGTTTCTGACTGAGAATCCTGCGCGTGCCCGACTGTTCTCAAAGTATTTGAAAACCATCAGCGAACACGATCCACTGCGGCCGTACACCGCAGAAGAACGCCTCAAAGATTTTCAGTCCATCTTCGGCGATATCGCACGTCTGGAAGTGGAATACGTCCGGGCCATGGATCACTTGTGATCTACGCTGCTTCTTTCGACTTCAGTGCACGGCATTCCAGTTCACCCAGGATTAGTGCACCTCGCACAACAGCGGTCTCCGGGTCGGGTACGATGCGAACGGACAGGATTCGATCAGCAATATCGTGCTGTATGAACTGTTCGGTCAGCAGGGTTGCAAACCCATCCACCATCACGGCACCGCCAGCCAGCATAACGGACAGTCGCTGCTTGTTTAACGCCAGCCGAACTGGTGTTGAATCGAGCATCTGGGTCACGGTGCGGGCAACGCGGTCCAGTGCCACGGCATAGAGCCGCGCCAGCATGCGTTCCCGATCTCCGAGCGAGTTCTTCAGATTTACCCGGTTTT
>JANOUN010000673.1:0-2713 GCA_031416875.1 Planctomycetota bacterium
CCAATAGTGCGCAGCACCCTTCGGGCCATTTGGCTATTGGTTCCTGACCCCTTTTCCAAGCCCTCCTGCTTTGAACAATCAGCGCCCCTGGTTTCTGACTTTTGATGAATTCCGTCGATAAGCCGTATGAGAACATTCAAAGTTCTCATGCGGCTTTATTCTTTGAACGTGGTCGTTGCCTCGAATTCTGTCAGGCATCCTTCAGTGACGGGAATTCTGCCGTGAAACGAATTTTTCTGACGCTCGCCGTACTCGCCAATCTCACGCTGCTGATCGCATTTGTATTGGGCTGGCAGGTGGGCGACACAACGCTGCTCAATGGCCGTGACCCCGAAGTCAACCGTCGTATTGGCACTCATCTCCTGGTCGGACTGGGTGCACTGACGAGCGCCACGATGGTCCATGCGCTGCTCTTGACATACTTCATGGGAACCGGGCGATGGATCGAAGAAACCTCTCAGGCCTACAGACTTTCAGGCGAATGGTATCGCCAGAATCAACGGACAAAGTATGGTATTCTGCCAGGAATTCTTGTCAGTTTTCTGATGCTGGTTGTGACGGGCTCGCTGGGCGCAGTCGCCGATCCTGCCACCGCGGTGTCGCTGGAGACAACGCTGAGCATCAACGACTCGACATTGCACTTCAGTGCTGCGGTCTGTACATGGATTGTCAACCTGATCGTCAACATGACGCAGTATTTCGCCATTGCTAAAAACTCCGCAATTGTCGAAGGAGTACTGGCCGAGGTGCGTCGCATCCGTATCGAAAAAGGGCTACCGGTCGATTAGTGGCTTACTTTTCAAAACATGTTGCAGATGAGTCAAGTTTTCGCTGCGATGCCAAAACGACCGAATGTAGGATGGACATTCATGTCCGTCGCATGGCCAATATGTAGGATGGACATTCATGTCCGTCGCATGGCCAATAACTCGGACATGAATGTCCAAGCTACAGGAATCGCAACTGCGATTTACAATCCATTGGTCTGAGGCGAGCTGCGAAGCCGCGACGCCTCGCTAGATCCTTTCTTTCCAACAACTGCGCATTCTGCGCGCATCTTTTCGACCGTTGTTCTTTCGGATTTCGGATTTCGGATTTGCCGCGCCGGGGATCGCTATGTTTCCATGGACTGAACTTCCTGCAGTTGCTGCTGCCATTCAGGACGGGATTGTTCGACGGTTACACACCGGCCTGCAAATCTACGTCTCGCTCGACTGTGCGAGTGTTGTCGACTCGGCCATCGGCGAAGCGGCTCCAGGTCGCACGATGACGGCATCGACTTTGATGCCATGGCGGAGTGCCGGGAAACCTCTGACGGCATTCCTCGTGATGCAGCTCATCGAACTGCAGCGATTGGAACTTTCGACGCGCGTGGCTGAGCTGCTTCACGAATTCAAAGACTCCGACAAAGAGGATGTCACCATTTTTGATTTGCTCACTCACCAGTCCGGGTTTCCTCAGTCAGAAACCGGCTGGCCATTGAACGACTGGGATGAAAGCATTCGCAGAATCCTGCACACTCCGCGCGAACTGGAGATTGGCACCGCCGCGTATCATCCTCAAAGCAGTTGGTTCCTGCTGGGTGAAATTCTGCGACGCTTTGAATCCAAAGGCCCAGTCTCTGGTTTCTCTGAAATCCTCCAGAGTCGGCTGCTGAATCCGCTGAGTATGAGCAACACCACCTGTGCGTTTGATGCGGATTCATTGAGGTCGATCGCCGGTCATCTGCCGGTTGTCTACGAACGCGACAAAGGGCAGCTTGTGGAGAGCAGTTTCTGCCGCGTCCCATGGATGCTTCAGCCTTCGCCAGGTGCCAGTTTACGTGGTCCGGTACGGGAACTGGGCCTGTTTTATGAGATGCTGCTGCGTGGCGGACAATCCGAATCCGGGCAGCAACTGGTATCGATTGCAACGATTCAGCAGATGACCGCTCGACATCGCGTGGGAAAATTCGACAAAACTCTGCAGCACACAGTGGACTTTGGTCTGGGAGTCGTCTGCAATTCGAATCAGTACGGCATTGAAACTGTCCCTTATGGCTTTGGACAGTATTGCAGCGAATCGACATACGGACATGGCGGGTCACAGTGTTCGATGGGTTTTTGTGATCCGGAACGGCAACTGGTGGTCGCCTGGTCGGCAAATGGATTCTGCGGAGAAGGCCAGCATCAGCGCCGCAATCGAATGATCAATCATGCGATCTATGAAGATCTTGGATTCACCTGAAGCTGGCGTTCGCCCGCACCCCCCCCCGCGCAACTACAGAAATATCAGAATCTCATGCAGACTTTCCTGGTCACCGGTGGAGCCGGTTTTATCGGCAGTTGTTTTATCCGGCGGGCGATCTCGCGATCGGATGTGCGGATCATCAATCTGGACAAACTGACGTACGCCGGGAATCCGGATTCACTGCCGCCTGAGGACAGGACCCTGCATCAACTGGTGGTCGGTGACATCGGAGATGCCGCTCTGGTGCGGCAACTGCTCGATACGCATCAACCGGCCGCCATCATCAACTTTGCGGCAGAGTCGCATGTCGATCGGTCGATTGACGGCCCGCTCACGTTTGTCGAAACCAATGTGCAGGGCACGTGTCGCATGCTTGAAGAAGTGCGATACTACTACGCGAAGTTGAGCGGCTCGGCGAAGGATGCCTTTCGATTTCTGCATGAGTCCACCGACGAAGTTTATGGATCACTCGGCGACACAGGAC
>JANOUN010000674.1:0-6507 GCA_031416875.1 Planctomycetota bacterium
TCCTTGATTCTCTGCGATTGCATCTTCCGCAGCCGAATCTGCAGGCCGTGCAGGCAGAAATCGCACGCTGGTATGATGATGGTGTGAGTTGCTTTCGTCGCATGGTGGCATCGCTGAAGATTCCTGAACGCAGCCTGCCGGGGGGAGCGTTAAAGGTGTCAGGGAGCGTTAAAGGTGTCACAGGGAGCGTTAAAGGTGTCACAGGGAGCGTTAAAGGTGTCACAGGGAGCGTTAAAGGTGTCAGGAACCGTTTCTAGTAAAAATAGCGGATTCGGTTCCTGACACCTTTGTTGTTGCTGACACCTTTGTTGTTGACGGATTCGGTTCCTGACACCTTTGTTGTTGACACCTTTGTTGTTCCTCCTGCGTGCTACGAAACGGTCTGGACGAAACTGAAGCCTGTTATGGACGAGCTTCTCGATCGAATTCGGAACTCGGATTCGGATTCCCGGTGTTAACGTTGAGGGTTGCCGCAGCGAGTCAAACCAGTACGCCACTCGACTCATGCAGCTTTCGAATGAAAGGTTCCCGTGGGCAGAATCAAGGGGCCATCCAGAAAATGTTCCTCCGAGAAGTTGTGGCGACAGTCGATTGCGAACTGGCGGAGCGATTTCCTCCCTCATGCGTTGGCCGATTTTTCAATGAAGAGACTTGTGTCACATGGCCGTTCAGTCAATTGATTCATCGCACGGTGCAAACAATCGACGATTGGAAGGTCTGCATTGTTTTTTCGGACCAGTTCCCGACGCCGTGTGCCGAATCGCAAATTCACCCGATGGCATTAAAATATCCTTTCGATTTCGAAGCCTACATTCACGATTCAGCGTTCGAAAAGAAGCGACGAATTCTGAAGGGTACGACAGATGCCTGCGTGCTGCTGGCACAACAACGTCATTGGAATTCTGATGCCTTCCAAATCGCCAGCGAAAGCCTGCTGAAAGTTCGCTTTTGCTTTCCATTTCGCTCAAAGAAAACCTGGCGCTCGCCAGACAGGCGGCTCATAGCGCAGATCGTTGTCGAGATGGATCTCGATGTCGCGACGGCGTATCTTTGTGTCACGGATAAGCGAAGCGAGAATGAGCCTTTGAGGATTCAGTTTTTGGAAACAACGTCGGGACCAATCGCGGTGGCTTTGGAGGAAAAACTCGCAAAGTCGGCGGGCTGGCAGAATAACGATGAGTTTCGGATCGTTCGTGGGACGAAAGGGATCGGACGCGGGATCACGACCTACGTTGTCCACGTTGCGAGCCAGCAGGCGTACGTAGAAATGGAAGCGTAGTACATACAACACAAAAGTGGAAACACGAAAGGTGTCACGTTTCCCGTAAGAACGGCGTATTCGGGTCCTGACACCATTGTTCGGTCAACTATACGACCTACCAAGGTGGCGTGCATCTGCCCGCATTCCCAAATGAGGTTCTGTCCACGATGCTTCTCGGGCTTGGCAGATGAAGTGGTATTGGATCACACCAAGGACGTCCAGAACAGACGTGTTTCTGATTCACGAATACAATCGTAGTTTGGTAATCGATTCCCCCCAAGGGCGAAAGCTGATTCAAAAATTCCTGAAGGACATCCATCGTGTGCCAGGCACCTGGACAAGATCGCGGAATTGATCTGCGGCGGATTAAAGACTTCGCGGACGATCTGGATTGGCTTGAATGAATGCCTGATTGAGCAGTCGTCACCAGGCACCCCATTGATCGACCCGCGATTTCCTGCCTTAGTTTTCCTGCCCTTTATGTTCCTGCCGTTACCTGTTTGAGAACATGATCAAAGATCAATTGGCAGGAAGATGAAGGAGGACGACAGTGAGTCGGCGTTAAACTCCATAGAATGACGCGATGTCGCGATTGTGGCGACGCCGCTTCCGATGCGCTACACTTCCTGATGTGCCGATCAATCTGGTTCCCGATTCGGACTTTGTTGAAAGATCTCCATGACGACCAATTCTCTTCCGCTGTCGCTTCGAACATCCAGTGTATTGCCATGGCATGAGTTGTGCGGGATGCTCTGTTGCGTGTTCGCGATTGCGTCTGCGGGATGCAATCAGCCGACCAACGCTCCTGCGGGATCAACTTCGGGTGGTGGAGGTTTTACGATGTCACTCGACGGATTCACACTGCAGTTTTCGGATGAGTGGCAGAAGAGCCCTGCCATTCCCGGCAATCCTGCGGTCGGAGCCATGCTGGGTCGAACGCCGCAGGAAGCACTGGAAAATGGAGCCACATTTGTCTCCCTTGCACCGCCAATCCCCAATGGAAGCGATGCCTCAAGCCTCATGGGATTGGTGAGGAAGCCAACCGACAACGCGTTTATGAAGACCGAGCAGGATCAGGATATTCAGATTTCAGGGATGAGCGGGTTCTTTCAGGTGGTCCGCACATTTGGCAACCCGAAAGCGCCTGAGAATCTTCGTGAGGATACTCTGCAGCATAAATGGACCCTGAATTCAGGCAACCGAATTATCCAGATCGCGGGTCAATGTCGGGCTTCGAAAGCCCCCGAGTTCGCGTCAAAGTTCGAAGAGGTCGTGCAGACTTTGAAGTTCCAGTAGAATGTTCCCATGGGGTTCCTTTGATCACGATGTTGCTGAACGTTGTCGTGGTCGCGGACCGTCAACACGCGACTGCCGAGAATCAGGCAATCCAACGCACCCCACCGCCGTTATCGGCAGGATCTGCCAGTGGATGTTCATGTTGGAGAATCCAGGCAGCGTTTCGCCGTGTGCGTGGCGTTTTCCTGCGATGCCCAGCACAGGAATAGGCTATTCTCTGCACACGGCGGCGTTCAACGCCTTTGGCGTACAGGCGATGAGTTTGATGTCGCGTGAAATATCAAAGAACGAGGACTTGTATGGACACAACACGCAGAATTACGCTTTGCGTCGTCTCTCTGATTCTGGTCACTCTGCCAGGCTGTGGTAAGATGATGCACGAAATGCAGCCGCATCGTCTGTGGCGCTGGAATTATCAGCCACAAAGCGGTAATTCAGACGGCAGCTACGGTGCGTACTTTTCCGTAGATGATTCGCTGGAGAAAACGCAGAAGCCGGACAGCGTGTATGCCCACAAACCGTGGTGATTTCTTCTGTATCGACTGCTGTGACGAAGCGGCTACGGACCGCTTGGGTGCCTGCATCGCCAGGTCTGTTGTGGACGGCATGGTGGTTGAACTCAACGGTCAACTGGGAGCCGGTAAGACGCGGTTAGTGCGCGCGATCTGTAAAGCTCTGGGGATTGACACATCGTACGTCAACAGCCCGACTTTTGTGCTGTTGCAGCTGTACACCGATGGACGCATTCCGGTCGCTCATTTTGACACGTATCGCCTCGGTGACACCGACGAATTCCTGGCGATCGGTGCCGACGAATTCACAAACAGCAGTGAATGGCTGTGTCTGATCGAATGGGCCGAACGAGTCGCCGAATGTCTGCCAGCCGACCGTCTCCGCATCGACATCTCCGCCATCAGCGTCGATACACGCCACTTCGTCTTGAGCAGCACCGGCAGCGCCAGCGCGACGCTGCTGCAGCGAATCCGGAAAGACACTGAGTCCTGAACAATCATTGGGGACATTTTTCAAACCGTCACAATGCCTGCTTCAGTCATGTGGCAACCATCAAGGCACTTCTGGCATTGTCAAATACCATTTTTAGAACGATATCTGCACCTTACTTTGCTCAGCAAACGTTGATAATGTGGTTTTTCTGAGAAGATTTTTCGCCCCGAAGTGCGCCATCTTCCATCTGTTCCATGAGTGGGGTTGCGGGCGAAGAGCACGACAAGTCCATTCGCTCTCGAAAACCGGGGTGCCCGCGAATGGCGCGAAGGAGCGCGAAAACTGAAGTTCCGTTACAATCCCGACCGCGATTCAGATTCGCGCCCATCCGCGCGATTCGCGGGCAAAACACGGACTTCATTTCTCCTGCGAGGGACCGCTGCTATGTCAGACAAACTGATCTGCCGCGACGAGTGCTACAAAATCATCGACACTTGTTTTGCGGTCTGCAACGACATGGGCTGCGGGTTTCCGGAATCTGTTCAGCAAACGTTGACAATGTTGCTTTTTTAAGAACCCCTAACAAAACCTGCGTGAGCGGCCACGGAGGTTTTGTGAGTGGTTCTAAGAAGATTTTTCGCCACCAAGCGCGCCAACATCAATCATACCCCATGATTTGGGTTGCGGGCGAAGCCCGCGTCAAGCATTACGAAATGTCATTTTTCAAAACATTTTCTGAAAAACGCTGGTTGGCTCGCCTCGACGGAGCGAGACGGCTACGGTTGCTGATTTGTCCCCGACGAACGTGTCGCGTATCCTTCGTCCATCATGCCTGATCTCTCGACATCCGATATTCCCGAATTTCTGCAATCGCTGAATCCACAACAGCGATCCGCAGTGATGCATGGCGACGCCCCATTATTAATCATTGCGGGAGCGGGTACCGGGAAGACGACCACGCTGGCCCATCGAGTCGCATGGCAGATCGTGTCGGGCATTGACCCGTCGCGGTTGCTCCTGCTTACTTTTACTCGCCGAGCTGCCGCAGAAATGCTGCGGCGAGTCGAACACATTCTCGTGCAGCTCGATCCTTCAACCGTGAAGGATCCCAGGGTTTGCCAGCGATCTTCGATTCGACGTATCGCGGGCGGCACGTTTCATTCTGTCGCCACAAATGTGCTGCGACGCTACGGTTCGCTGATCGGGCTGTATCCGGATTTTACGATTCTGGATCGCAGCGATTCAGAAGACCTGATGAACGTAGTGCGGTCGAAGCTGAATCTGCCGAAATCGGAGAGCCGCTTTCCTTTGAAATCGACCTGCCTCGACATCTACAGCCGCTGCGTGAACACTCAGAAGTCGCTTGAGATTGTGCTGAAGAAATATTTCCCGTGGTGCCTGGAACATCAGGAGCGGCTGGGCGAACTCTTCACCGGCTACACCAGCACGAAGGAAAAACAGCGTGTTCTGGACTTTGACGACCTGCTGCTGTTCTGGAATGCACTCGCGGAGAATGCCGACGGCGGCCAGATGCTGCGGCAGCAGTTTCAGAAAGTCATGGTCGATGAATATCAGGACACCAACATCCTGCAGGCTCAGATTCTGAAAAACATCTGCCCCGATGGCAATGGGCTCACCGCAGTCGGCGACGATGCGCAGTCGATTTACTCCTTCCGCGCCGCGACCGTGCGCAATATTCTGGACTTTCCGGATGAGTATCCAGGCACGGTCCTGATTCCGCTCGAACAGAATTATCGCAGCACACAGAAGATCCTGGATGCCACCAATCGAGTGATCGGGGAAGCGGACGAACGACATGCCAAGGAACTCTGGTCCTCTCGCGGTGACGGCAGTTTGCCGGTGCTGGTGACATGCAGTGATGAAGACGCTCAGACAACATACGTGATTGATCAGATTCTGGATCGGCGGGAAAAGGGCGTTCCGTTGAAGCAGCAGGCTGTGCTGTTTCGCGCGTCACATCACAGCATGGCTCTGGAAGCGGAACTGGGGCGTCGCAATGTCCCGTTTCAAAAGTACGGCGGTCTGCGATTTCTGGAGACAGCTCATGTGCGTGACCTGATGTCGTTCCTGCGGCTGGCGGAAAACCCACTCGATTCAGTCGCCGGTTTCCGAGTTCTCGTGCTGTTGCCCGGCATCGGTCATGTAAAAGCCGCGACACTGCTGGATTCGCTCCGCGACGCCGGTGGTCATTTTGATACATGGTCCTCGTGGACGCCACCGACCGCCCTGCGCGACGACTGGCCGAAGCTCATTCGTCTGCTGCAGGACATGGAACAACGCGCTGAATCCGACGCGGGAGTTGCCACGGACATTCATGCGACGCGACTGTTTTACGCTCCGTTACTGGAAACGAAGTACGACAACGTCAAGGCTCGGCTGAATGATCTGATTCAACTCGAAGCCATCGCCGCACGGTATCAAAGCCGGACAGATTTTCTGGCGGAGATGACTTTGGATCCACCCAGTTCGACGCAGGAGCTTCCGGCTGACCCGTTTCTGGACGAAGATTATTTGATTCTCAGCACGATCCATTCGGCAAAGGGTCTGGAATGGGATTCGGTGTTCGTGATCCACGCGGCCGACGGCAACATTCCTTCCGATATGGCCACCGGAAGTCCTGAAGAAATCGAAGAAGAACGCCGCTTGTTTTACGTCGCGATGACACGGGCAAAAAATCATTTGAGCGTTGTGCGTCCCGAGCGATATTATTTCCACAATCGCCGCAAAAGTGACCAGCATTCGCTCAGCAAGATCACGCGATTTCTGCCAACCCACATTCAGGCGGTGTTTGAACGGCAATCACAGGGCATGACGTATGGCTCCGGTTATGGTGGCACTGGTCAAAGCGGCTTGATCCAGAGTGACACTTCGGAGATCCGAAAGAAGATCTCTAAGCTTTGGGGTTAAGGACCTTGCGCTCTGTCACGCATTCATTGATGGGTTGCGTGGCGCTGGCGTTTGCAGGGCTCCCCCACACGGGCAGC
>JANOUN010000675.1:0-7530 GCA_031416875.1 Planctomycetota bacterium
TCCTTGATTCTCTGCGATTGCATCTTCCGCAGCCGAATCTGCAGGCCGTGCAGGCAGAAATCGCACGCTGGTATGATGATGGTGTGAGTTGCTTTCGTCGCATGGTGGCATCGCTGAAGATTCCTGAACGCAGCCTGCCGGCAGGAGTCGAGTCAATCCTGGATCAGTTGGTGCCGCTGCCTGACACGGGTTAAACCGAGGTGCAGCAGGCTGCGATCTGGATGTCTCTGAAGGGCCACCATGCACCGTCAGCGGTCTCTGCTGTGGTGCGGAGACACGAATTCCTTCTCGATCGCAGACCGCCCAGTCAAAACTCGACGATACCCCAAAACGCATCCAACTTTGCGCCTGCTTCACGCTGCGCAGAATGGACAGCTACTATATGATGTACGGGCTGCGAAATGTTAGCCACAAGAGTTTCGAAGCAGCAGAGACATTATAGTGATCAAAGTCTGACCGGAATTGATCGGCAAGCGCCATCACGTTTTCCCAGGGCGAGGACTTCCGAGTGTGCCCTACGCGATTGAGTGCGTTAAGAATTAAGGTCGAGTTTGCGTTGTCGCCAACGCCCTTGAAGCTTCGAGCTACGCGGAAGTGTTGTAGCGATTTACGGAGATCCTGCGATGACGGTGTTTTCTTTGTCATTCCCGTATGGAGGTCACGCTCTTTTTCCTCCCAAAGAAGCAGGTAGCGAAGGGCGCAATATTCAAAAAGGTGCTTCATGACGAATTATTCAAAGACGCCGAACTTAAATACTTATCCCGCCAGTATCCGGAGATAAAGCTCTACTCAGGGATTTTATACCGGCGGGGCTTTGGTTTTATCACGGCGTAGGGTCTGCTGCAAGCATGGTGGGATGACACCTTGATAAGCTGCAAAACCGCCTGTTGCGCGGCACTAGACTCTCCTTTGCAATTGCGTCCTGGAAGGGTTGATTCACGACTGGACAGCACGACATTGAAGTCCCATCGTGGAGTTTTGACTCACTGATGGCGCGAACACAACGGCTCCATTTGTGATTCGTCCCGGCAGGGACGATCGAGAATAGCCCACCGTTTCAACGGTGGGACGTGATGCCCACCATCCTGAGAGTCCCGCCAGGGACGGCAGATATTTGAATACCAGGCAGGTACCAGTCACCGTGACATGCCAGTCACCGTGACTTGGTGGTACTGCCGAAAAGACTACTCGACGACGCCCAGCAGGGGGCGAAGGGAGTTAATGTCGGTGCCGTGCAGCGTGATGTGAGACCGTTTTCCGATCGACATCTTTCGGGCCACGATGGCCGCCTGGAGTGAGCCTTCCAGGGGCGGGGTTGTGTCGTCCTCCATTTCATAGTCTTCGTCTTCCGTGTCATCGTCGTCATCTTCATTGCCCTCGTCGTCATCTTCATTGCCCTCGTCGAATTCTCCTTCCGTTTCGTTGAATTTCACCTGGGCGGAGGGCGCGTAGACAATTCCGGAGATGTTCAGGTGGGCTCGCTTAAACTCGACTTTCGCTTTCTTCGTGCGGTCCTGAAACAAACTGATCCCCGCGTAGGTTCCGGAGCTTGGCGGCGTGACGGTGATGTTTCCCGTCGTGCGAAACTTCATGCCTTTTTTGCCCGTGTTGAAGATCGTGACTCCATGCGCTGTGAGTTCCGTGCTGCCTTTCAGTTCAATGCCGCCGCCATCGACATAGTAGGTTCCCGGTGCCATGGTGATGACTTCATTCCTGTCGAATTTCAGCGACGGATAAGTGCCGGGCTGAAGATCATAGTATGTTCTGCCGCCGACCTCGGTCTTGTAATCATTCGAATTCCGACTGGGCCCTTTCGGAGGCGTCGGCAGTGAAGCCCACGTGTCAGGAGTTGGCGCGACTCCGGTATGCACCTCAGCATCGATCCATGGCTTTGATTTCTTTTCGATCCCTCCGGTGACAAGCAGATGGTCAGCCGTGATCTGAGACTTCTTCCCGACTTTCACCGCTTTCTTCTTGTCTGAAGAATTGACAATGATGTCGCCATCGACTGTCAGCGAAGCACTCTTGCTCTTCAGTTTCAGAGCGTCTTTTCTCTTTGGCTCCAGGATCAGAAGTCCGGCCTTGCTGGGAATCATTGTTCCCCCGGCCACAGAACGCGTCACGACCAACAACTCACGGCGTCCGAAAATGCTGCTGAATGTGGTTGGCATCCGCGACGTGATAATGGCTTCCACGTACCCGGATTTGCCGCGAAAGGCTCCGGAACTCGGAGGAATATTAACTGCGACGGTTGAGCCCGATCCTGTGACCCCATACCCGTGAGCGGATGCCAGTGACAAGGCCGAGGCGCGTGCCTCACCATCGCTGTCAACGCACCTGTTCAGCTCGTATTTTGTAAACAATTCGATGGCACCGGCTTCTGCTGCAGCGTCCGCGGCTGTCTGCATCTTCCGGCGTGTCTGATAAAGCTGACCACCATCGATGGACAATGCCGCCACACTCATCAGGACGACCAGCATCACTGCGACAAGGACACAGACTGCTCCCCGACGATGCCGGGGTCTGGCCAATGGACGTTGAGACACAATCATGTTTGAACCTTTCTTAGTATGTGACAAAACTTGTTGCCGTGCTTGTAAAGATCACGGGCGACCAGATTGCCTCAGGAGTCCATTGATAATGCAATGTCACCGTGGCAGTGGCAAAATTTTCTGACCAAACCAGTTCACAGGTCAGTTTACTGAGGTCCAGCCCGGACGCTCGCGGACGAATCACATTGACAAGCAAGGCTTGACTGTCGGCCTTGGGCAGACCAGTGACGCGGGAATAATTCGAACCATGCACGGAAGTCCAGCGAGCAGACTCATAAGCGAGCGCGGCCACTTGTTGATATCGAAAAACACCCAAGCCTCCCACGACGAGCCCGATCAGGATAAAGAAGAAAATGGGGCCAATAATGGCCATCTCAACGACCGAAGCGCCACGGCGCGGATGCGTCAGTGTTCCAAGTGAACGGTCGGCTCGTTGTCCTGTGGCAATCATCATCATTGCGATGTTACTCCAATGCCCCAGGTCGCAACCGGGCTCGTGCTGTTCGAGACAGAGTCAGTGGTTCTGAACCCAGAAAATTGGTCAAGAGTCGGAAAGAATGACTCACGGTGACTTCGGCATATTTGTCACCACGTGAATCGGTCCCGTAGACAACCGACACCCCCGGAGTTGGCGACAGATCGACTGCCCCGGCCAGGGCCACCGACTCAATCGTCTCAAACCCGGAACGGGCTGCGAGGTCCGGGTCCGCCCCATACACGGCCCCCGCTCTGGCACATTCTGCAATCACCTGCATTTGACGGAAGACCCTGGCAAAATCCACCGATGCCACAAAAAGCAGCAGCAAGAGTGGCAGCACAACGGCCGCTTCGACCGCGACCGCCGCCTTTCGCAATTCATGACGCTTCTCGTGAATCCGAGAGCGTCGTGTGCAGATCTGGTGATTAACCCTCATCGTTTGTTTCTTCCTCGGATTTATGCCGTTGTGACCGCACCAGGCTGATTTCCTGAAATCCAACTCGCCAGGCGTCCCTGAATTTCGTTCTGTTCCGGATCTCAAAGCTAGGTCAGTGCCGACAAACTTCGAATGGCAAGAACGAGGTTCCAAACGGGAATTGGACTGAAAATGCGATCACTGCCGCATTACCGGAATTATCAATCGACCCCTTGAGGGTATCTGCTGATGATGTTGTCAATTGGCAACACGCTGCGATGATTGACCAACGACCGGCTCAGGCCATTCAACGCTGCTACATGACGAAGGAGATGACTCCAAGAAGCAACCCGATAAAGATGGCCACGACCGCGTACACGATGACATTTTTCGGGTAGATCGTGGTTGACGGTTCAGGCGAACTCTGTACCTTCAGGGCCGCAGTTTCCTGCGGTGCATCTTCAGCAGAGATCACCGCCGCTGGGTAAGTGTAGCTCTGACGGTCCACTGATTCCCACTGGATCATTGCTTCACCCGGAAGCTCACCAGAATTTGCGATGTCCGCAGAGAAGAAAGAAACCACGAAATCACCTCGCTCACCGACGACATCGGATGGTTTCAATGGACTGATTTCTCCGGGAATGAGAAGCTGCACACACTTTTTCACAACATCCGCCGTTGCAAAGTCTGTCAGGTGCAGATCAATCCGCAGCAACCCGGCGTGATCACCGACGGTATGCACGACCAAACAACCCGGTTCGACATTTTTTCTGGATTCGCGGCGATTCGGAGATTCGCTGGGATTAATAGTTGAAGTAGCCATGTCTGTATTCCTGATACCAATTTCGTTATGAAAACCCTGATACCACGGGCCAAAAGCACCGGCATCAGCGTCTGGAAAACTGACAGTGACATTGCAGTCAAAGAGCATCCTCAATTCTGAATGAGCAATGCGTGTACCAACCGAATAAAATGCAGAAATGTTCGTCAAAACATGATTACCGCATGATTTCTGGCCGATCAGCGTTCGCAATGGCAGTAATTCGCTCAGGCAATGACCGACAGCGGTAGGGTCGATTGCCGCAAATGATTGCGTCGATAGACTCTGCCAAATCGTGGCAGCGGCCCGATAACATTGATTCAGGAAACGGGGGCCGCATCGTGCGCAGCAAGTTGCAGCAAAAGCAGGATTCTTTATGGCCAGTGTGCTGGTGATCGACGACGACCGGACTGTCGGTGAAATGGTAAGACGGTCGCTGGAGAAAATTGGACTTACGGTACTGACTGCCATCAACGCAGACGCCGGTATCAAGTCCATTCGCACCGAATCTCCGGAAGTCGTGCTGCTGGATATTATGCTGCCAGGCACTTCCGGCCTGGACGTGTTCCAGCAGATTCGCGAAATTGACCGGAAACTTCCAATCATTTTCATCACCGCTGGCAGCGACAGTGCGACAGCCATCAGGGCAATGCAGCTGGGCGGATTTGACTACGTCACAAAGCCATTGGATCTTCCGGCGCTAAATGATCTGGTCGAAAAAGCCGTGGAGACTCGGCGCATGATGAATACTCCCGTGGCTCTGCAGGTGAGCGACAGTGAGCTTCCGGATACAGAATCATTCATCGGTCGAAGTCCGGCGATGCTGGAAGTTTTCAAGATGATTGGGCGCGTCGCCGCACAGAATGTGCCCGTATTGATTCGAGGCGAAAGCGGAACTGGCAAGGAGCTTGTGGCGAGGGCGATTTATCAAAACAGCGCTCGTTCCACCGAATGTTTTATGGCGGTCAATTGCGCTGCATTGCCCGATGCGTTGCTGGAAAGCGAACTTTTCGGCCATGAAAAAGGCTCATTTACCGGCGCGGATCGACAGCGGATCGGCAAATTCGAAGCCTGTAATGGCGGCACGATATTCCTGGATGAAATCGGAGATATGTCTCCACTTGTACAGGGCAAAGTCCTGCGGCTTCTGCAACAGCAGGAATTTGAACGAGTCGGCGGGAACAAGACGATTCGCACTGATGTCCGGATCGTCACTGCCACAAATCTGGACCTGGATCAGATGGTGGCAGACGGGGAGTTTCGTGAAGATCTGTTTTATCGTCTGAACGGTATTACAATCACTCTGCCACCGCTCCGAAAGCGCGGTGACGACGTTTCGTTACTGCTCGCATATTACCTGAAGCTGTGTGCGAAGGAGATGAACCGCCATGACTGCGAAGGCATTTCACCTGAAGCACTTGAACTGCTCAATACCTATTCGTGGCCGGGAAATGTTCGGGAAATGCAAAGCATCGTGCGGCAATCTCTGCTCAATACGACAGGGCCGGTGATTGTGCCGTCGTTCCTGCCGATTGAAGTGACAGGCACTCCACGACATGTCTCGGTTGCAGAAAGTTCGTCGGACAATCCAACGGGCGTTGCATCGGATCTTGCACCATTCGTCAATCGCCGTCTTGAGTCTGAAACTCGGGATCTTTATGCCGAAACGCTGGAGCAAATGGAACGTTATCTCATCACGCGCGTCCTGCAGGCGACAGAGGGAAACCAGACAAAAGCTGCTGAAATCCTCGGGATCACACGGGGCAAGATTCGTGATCGCGTGAATTTGTTTTCGATCTCACTGGATACCAAGGTTTCGCTGGAAAAGTGACATCCCGCAGCATGTCACCTCCCAACAACGAGCGTGGAAACCTGACAGTTCATTTTCCACTACCTACCACCACGCAGACGCGTTGTGCGTATGAGGATCCGAGTTTATATTCCACGCGGTCATGAGTGAAAGAATTGGCGAGCGGCATGCGTCAGCTTGCCGGTACAAAAAGCAAGATACCGGAGGGCTCACGCCACTCCGCTCGCCGGATTCATCTCTGGCCGCGTGCAGTTTAGAAGGATTCGGCAGCGATAGTTTCGCGAAGACTCACCGTTCTTCCTGTGGTGACAGTTCCGGCTCTGCATCGACTGCATCATTGGCCTTCTTACCTGCTTCCTTCAGCTTATCAACACCTTCTTCCAAAAGTTCTTTGCCCTTTTCGACGGCTGTCGAGGCATCTTCTTTGACCTTGTTGGTATCAACTGTCACCGATGCACTCCCCTCGCCGGTTGCAAAAGTCAGCCATCCGAGGAAGAACAGGACACAAACGATGGCCGCAATAATCAGAAACGCTTTCATAACTCAATTCTCCAGCAGGGTGTTAATTTTATCGTCTTTTTCAATGGATTGGCGACTATGTCATGCATCTCTGCCATTCCATCACCGACGCACTTCACAAAGGCAAATTGCCTGAGCAACAACCTTTGTCAGCTGCCCGTCGCTGGTAAGGGCACCCTTGGAGTCGCCACTCAGTGTTACCGCATTTCCGATGCCGGAACTCGCACACTTGCAGGAATCACGGCAAACCGTTTCTGCGAACGGTTTCCTGCCGTGAACAGAATTTGGCATTCTCAGGCGAATGCACTACCTTGGTCGTTCGGCTGTCAGGCTGCCAGCTGACGCACCAGACCCACCGACCGAGGCGTCGTCCGTGATTTCAGGATGACTGAGTACTGTGGGCAATCGCTGGATTTTTCGAGGAGGAACGGCATCCTCTCTCAGATGCTGCCAATTCCCTGAACACAGCCCGCGTTTGGCACATTATATGCCCTGCAACTCGCTGGAATTAAGGTTTCCATCAGGGATTGACCAAAAGGCTCTCCTTCAGAGCTGTCGCCAGATCTCTTTCTCGGAGTAATAGAATAATGTTGGTCGATGAAAGTCGGTCTGGCAGGCCAATATTTGTCTCCTTGAATGCGAGTCCTCGCGTTGGTGCTTTTCTGGAAAAACCGGTATCACAATTCAGCCTGCTGAATTCCATGCGTGAGGCTATTGGACTGCACTTTAGGCGAAGACTTCATCGCCGTTGGCAACTGATGTTTTCAAAAATACCGAGGCTCACGACAATGATTTAGGAGTTACCAAGCTTCTAACGCACTGAAGGAGCCACGGATGGCCAAGGGTAAGAAATCGTCGAAGCGTCCGCAAGCGAAGCACAAGCCTACGAGCCCTTCGTCGCAGCATGACAAGCGAAAACGACTCAACACACCGAAT
>JANOUN010000676.1:0-2761 GCA_031416875.1 Planctomycetota bacterium
CAGCGACGAGTCTGGCAAAGTGCTGTTTCAAGTGATCCGATGGCACTGCGAGTGGAGACTCACACAGACTCGCAATGCGAAGATCCGCAATAAAAGTCATGCGATCGCACTGGTAGGGCGTTTGCGCTTCGAAGGTTTCAAGTGGCGTTCGATACCAAAGCAGACGGGGCAGGAACTGTTGTATCGCAAGTCCAAAGAAACCAGATAAAGCAACGATCGCCAGTGTGTACCACAGCAATTGTTCGAGGAATCCGCCCCAGCCGAATCCTGCATGAAACAGGATGAACGGAATGCACAGCGTACCAAGCCACAGATGCCCTTTCAGCCAGAATTGGGCACTCCCGATACGCCTGATGCGCAATGGCTTCCGTGCCGCCAGCAAGCCGGCAAAAAGCATCATCAACGTACCAATGACGCCAAAGAGAAGACCCGCGGCGGATCCACCCGATGGCCCATTCGGGCTGTTCCATGCATACGCCACGTACGACACCGTGCCGGCAATTAGACTGATTCCCGAAAACAGCGCCCATGACAAATGGGAACGATCAATCAGCACCAGATTTTCCTTCTCGAACGGTCCAAACCAGGCTCAGGACAAAGCAACTACGCATTGAAATGCAGTAAACCCTCAACGCGAACTGCGGCATCATGTGGACAGGCGTAAACGCAGGATGGTTGCCCGCTGGGAGTCGAGCTGCACTGATCACAGACAACGGCTTTCTCCTGAACCGTCCGCAGGACATATCCCGGCCCCAGCAAATCCTTCAAATCGGGACTAAGCTCCTGGACACTGTCCAGCAGATCCATCTGAATGGAGCCATACGGGCACTGGTCAGCACACTTGCTGCAACCGATGCAGTGGTCCGCAATCTGAATCTCACCGCCACTCCCTCGATTGATAGCCGCTACCGGGCAACCAATCATGCAGACCGGGTCCAGACACTTGCGACAGGTGACAGGGATGAGATACTTGTTTTGAAAGCGGGGACCGTCAAGGTACAGACGCGTTCTGCCGTCGTCATGAGCATTGACACAAGCCTTCACGCACTCCTGACACCGAGTGCAGCGATCCAGATCGATCACCATCAAAGACTGGCCCCAGGCGAGTCCCAGGTCATCAAACTCTTTTGTTTGACTTCCTGCCTGAATGCTGGCAGTCGACCTGACCGCAATTTGATCTCGCACGCGTCGCGATTTGACGATCTCATCGACCATTTGTGTGAATGGTTTAGACCTGGCACGCAGTTCCTGCAGTACATCAGCACCAATTCGCACAGCCTCCACACGCTGCGGAATCAGGTTAGCCTGAGTCGCCGCCTTTTGACCTGAAGAAGGATGGGTGAAGGCCAAACACGTGGCACTTCGATCCTCTTTGCAAAGTACCGCAATTTCACCAATAATCTCACCGCGACTGGCATAGGAAAGCGTCCGCCGGTTGTTCAGAACTGCCGCGCGTTTACGAACACCACTCGGACAAAAGCTCTCCAGCAGGACGCGATTGAAGATCCTGACTTCAAGTTCCCACCACTCGCTGGTCTTCTCCTGAAAATCCTCAAACAGCGTTGCATACTGCGCCAGGTTAGATTTCACTACCAGGTCTCTGGTCGTCTGCCCCATCGTTGTGTGAATTTTCGACGTCTGCATCCACCTGTTGATGGCGCGTCGCAGCAACTGTTTTTGCAATTTGTCAGGGACAGAGTTCGACTTCGCCAGCTGGCCGATCAATGCCTGCGATTCCACTGACAGTTCATTCCAGAACTTCACGGCCGCTGCGGTGCCTGTACTGCAGGCCGTCAGTTCACGACAGAGAGACGGAACATCGAGCAGCTCGCCGTCCCCCAGCAGGCACCCCAGATTCTGCGCAACTTTGACAACACCGGTCCGCACGACATAACAACAATCGGTGGTCGAATCATGTTCGTCAAAGATCACATCGCCGGCTTCAAACTCAACGAGTTCCAGTTTGTCGGCCAGCCATTTGTACTCCTCGTCGGTCAGCACACGAAACAGTGGCAGACTTCGCACCTGCGTCTCCATCACCCGCGTCCGATACGTCTGATCCATCCGTTTTCGATATTCGGCGTTTCCACGCAGAGCGTCCAAAGCGTTCCGCACCATCTCGATCATATAGACCGGATCATCGGCGAGACCTTCCGTGGCGATGACTGTCGCTGACCGGGGCGCGAGATTCATGCAGCTCATTTCACCAAACAGGTCGCCCTCGTACATGGGCGCGCTGAGCGTATTGATGTTGAGATCCTGCGGTCCATCATTCGGAATGTATTCCGGAAGTTCAGCTGTCCCTGATCGGTCACGGCCGCGTCCACGCAGTTTGTCCATCAACCGATGCAACAGCCCTTTTCGTTTGCTTCCGGATGAAACAAAAAGTCTGGCATGCACCACCTCCCGAGGTGATGCACTCGGTTGATTCTCGGGCGACTGAAGAGTCTGCTTGAGTCGTTCGATTTCACGTTCCAGCGACTGCCGCCGTCCGATGTTTGCTCGCCGCAATGCATCTCGCCGCCGCTGTAACTGCTCCGTCTGCGGCTGCAGGTCGGCAGGTCTGACTTTCAGAGCCTCGTCAAACGCCGCTTCTTCTGCCGACAATCCCCGCAATAAGGCACGCAGCACCTTGAATGCATCGTCTCGCGTCAGGATCTGAAAGGCCGTCGCCCCGGCCTCGCCCTGGCGACAGAGCACCCGACCTTTTTTGCATCGGCGAAGGATCATGGAACCGGGAAAGTTCTCAGGCCCTGGTTTC
>JANOUN010000677.1:0-7592 GCA_031416875.1 Planctomycetota bacterium
CGATGCGATACGGGGTAGATGATCCGCGAGACACCCGAATAAACTTTGCTCGATGGAGTATCGAGGGAGACAAGCATGTCGTAGAGTACTCGCCCCAAAGTCCATTGAGATACATGTATTTAAAACAGTGGGTTCTACGAGTGAATCGGAACGCAGGGTTCAGCCCTGAGTTCTCAGGCATCATTTTTCGTTCAGATGGAACGATTTCCTTCACACTGGAGGATGGTACGAGCAGAGTACTGATACCGTGGAGCAGCAAAGTGGGTGATGCGTTGAAGCAGGCGGACTAGCAAGTAGGCCGGACCAAGCGGAGCGCCGTTCCGGCAATTGCCAGACACCTGCCGGACCAAGCGCAGCGCCGTTCCGGCAATTGCCAGACACCTGCCGGAACGGCGCTGCGCTTGGTCCGGCCTACCTATTCTGATTGGAGACAAATCATGACAACTGCAAATTTCTCCCGACGCAGTATGCTGCAGCGCAGCGGTTGTGGACTTGGGATGCTGGGACTGGCGGGCCTGTTGCGTGATGAGGGGCTGCTGGAAGCGGTAGCCGCTGAAGACAGTCTCGGCAATCGGTCGCTCAATCCGCTGGCACCGCAGGCCGGACATTTTGACGCGAAGGCCAAACGCGTGATCTGGATCTTTATCAACGGTGGCCCAAGTCCTGTGGACACCTGGAACTATCGGCCTGAACTGACGAAGTGGAACGGCAAGACAATACGCGAATTCGATCCGGAGTTTCAAAACACAACGGGCTTTTTCAAGAACGCCGTCGGCAATCTGATGCAGTCACCGTTCACGTTCACTCCGCGCGGTGAGTGCGGCAAGATGGTGCCGGATATCTTTCCTCATCTGGGCGAACATGTCGATCGTATGGCCGTGATTCAGTCCGGCTACACAGAATCGAATAATCACTCACCGGCCCTGTTCGCGATGAATACCGGATTCGCGCGGATGGGATTCCCATGCGTTGGATCGTGGGTCACCTATGGCCTGGGCAGCGAGAGTGCCAATCTGCCGGGCTTTGTGGTGATGAGCGATCCGAAAGGCCGCGGCCTGCCCAAGGGCAGCGCGGCAAACTGGAGCGCCGGATTTCTGCCGGGCGTTTATCAGGGCACGTACCTGCGTCCTCAGGGGGAAGCGATCGATAATCTGGTGCGACCTGCGGCGCTGACGGAATCCGCTCAGCGCAATGAGCTGAATCTGCTCAAACAACTCAATGGACTGCATCAGGAACAGCATGCCGCAGATACAGAACTCGCGGCGCGGATTGAAAGTTTTGAGCTGGCGTATCGCATGCAGGCGGCAGCGCCGGAAGCACTGGATCTGGCGACTGAGCCGAAACACATTCAGGATCTGTACGGCATCGGCGATGAACAGTGTGACCACTTCGCGCGCCAGTGCCTGACAGCTCGTCGCCTGGTCGAACGCGGCGTGCGCTTCGTACAGATTTACTCCGGCGGAATGGAGAATCAGCGTTCCTGGGACGGACACAGCGACATCGAAGGCAACCACCGGCAATTCGCCGGAGAGACCGATAAGCCGGTCGCAGGATTACTCAGCGACATGGCGGCGAGCGGCCTGCTGGATGACACGCTTGTGATCTGGTGCGGCGAATTTGGTCGGCTGCCGATCGCGCAAACTGGAGATAAACCCGGCCGAGACCATAACCCGCATCACTTCTGCGCGTGGCTGGCTGGCGGCGGCGTCAAAGGCGGCGTCAGTTACGGAAACTCAGATGAAATCGGGTACAAGTCGGTGGAAAACCGAGTCCACCTCAACGACCTGCACGCCACGATTCTGCATCTGCTGGGCATGGACCACGAACGCCTGACCTATAAGTACAACGGCCGCCGCTTTCGACTGACCGACGTCGCCGGTCATGTGATTCAGGACATCCTGGCGTGATGGCCGAAGACGGGCCAAGTTGTTGCGATTGCCGGGTGTGAGTTCGCTTAGATCGGGATTTAACGAATTGATTTACCACGGAGGACACAGAGTCACACAGAGAGCAGCAAAATCGAAGGAAGAGAAATCCTGATTCAATCAGAGGTTCTTGCGCCTGTGACCCAGCGTCACCCAATGCGCTTTCTCTGTGCTCCTCTGAGACCTCCGTGGTTAAAAATGTCGCACAGCACGCTGGCCCGCTCATGCGCTTCAAATTCTGTGGCCTGAGACCAGCGGCATCGCAGGCAGACCATGACAGTGGTTCGGTGTGCCTGCGCGTTGCTTGTCACACCCTACAAGCTGCCCTGTGGGGTGCAGTATCCGGCGTGAGGCGGTAGACTTTGGATTTGAAGATCATCTCATCGAATCGCCCCATGTCGGCGAGAAGGCAGGCAGGTCAGCTGATGCAAAGCGTCGCAGTCTTTGTAGACGTGCAGAACATCTTTTACACGGTGAAAGAGAGCCATGGGTGTCATTTCAACTACACGGCGTTCTGGGAAGCTGTTACCACCGGAAGAAAAGTCGTGCATGCCTTCGCGTATGCCATCGATCGCGGTGACCCGAAGCAGATTAAGTTTCAGCAGATCCTCAGGAACATCGGTTTCGAAGTGAAACTCAAGCCGTTCATCCAGAGAAGCGATGGGTCGGCGAAAGGTGACTGGGATGTGGGCATCACTCTCGACATGATCGAGCTGGCCAGGGAATGTGATGTCGCGGTGCTGGCATCCGGCGATGGTGACTTTGACCTTGTCGTCAAAAGGCTCCGGGACATCCACGGCGTGGAGGTCGAAGTTTACGGTGCGAGAAAGCTCACTGCGGCAAGCCTGATCCAGGCGGCATCCCGGTTCATCCCCATTGAGGGGCGGCTCTTGCTGGCGAATTAGCTCGGTCGAGAAATCACTCAGGTGGCAGCCGACATGCGATCGCCTGGATGCATCGGCAGTTCACGTCAACGTGGCCGCTTCAAATTGGTGGGAAGAATTTCGGGAGATAAGGCACAATGAGATCCCGTCGGCGGAGCGACGGGGGTACAGTACACCCGTCGCGCCGCCGACGGGATTGACCGCAATTACGAGTGGCGATGCCGTGCACTCTGGGAATCAACACTTCACCGCTCTTTTCTGGACAGGTCCTTTGCATGAAATCGTTCCTCGCATTGCTGGGATTGATCTGTGTATGCGGCAGTCCGGTGTGGGCGGATCAGAAGCCGAATGTGCTGGTGATCGTCGCTGATGATCTGGGTTACGCTGATGTGGGTTTCAACGGCTGCAAGGACATTCCAACGCCGAACCTCGACCGGCTGGCGGCTCAAAGCATCCGTTGCACCAGTGGGTATGTGACGCATGCGTTTTGCAGCCCGACACGAGCCGGGCTGCTGACCGGGCGATATCAGCAGCGATTCGGACATGAAAACAATCCGGCATGGCTGCCCGAGAGCACGATCGCCGGGTTGCCGCTGTCACAAACGACGCTGCCGCAGGTGCTGAAGCCAGCTGGATACAGGACCGGGGCTGTAGGCAAATGGCACCTCGGAGCTCATCCGCAGTTTCATCCCAACCGTCGCGGCTTCGACGAGTACTTTGGTTTGCTCGGCGGCGGGCATGTGTATCTGCCGGGTGTAAAACTGGGCATCGAGTACAGCATTCCGATGGATCGCAACGGGCAGCCGGAACCGCTCGCAGGCTATCTGACGGAAGTACTCGGCCAGGAAGCGTCGGCGTTCATCACGCGACACAAGGCTGAGCCGTGGTTTCTGTATCTGGCGTTCAATGCACCACACACGCCGTTGCAGGTCACGGACAGGCAGCTTGATCGAGTCCGGCACATCACTGACGAAACACGACGCAACTACGCCGGTCTGGTCGTGGGACTCGACGATGCGATCGGTGAAGTGCTCGTAACGCTCAAGGGCACCGGGCAGTGCGAGAACACTCTGGTCTGGTTCTTCAGCGACAATGGCGGGCCGACGGCCGTGACTCACAGTGATAACACGCCTTTGCGAGGCAGCAAGGGACAGATTTTCGAAGGCGGCGTACGCGTTCCGTTCCTGGTCTCATGGCCTGGTCGTCTGCCAGCAGCCAAAGAGTTTGCAGATCCCGTGCATTCGCTCGATGTCTTTGCCACAGTGGCGGCTCTTGCGAAGGCCACCGTGCCGGAGTCTCATCGACTCGAAGGAGTGGATCTTCTGCCGTATCTTGACGGGACGAACACTGGTGCTCCGCACGAGCGACTCTTCTGGCGCATTGGTGGCGGAACGAAATTCGCCGTGCGTGAGGGGGATTGGAAACTGGTTTTCGGAGGACAACAGAAAGTCCAGCTCTTCAACCTCGCTGCCGACGTGAGTGAATCGAACGACATCGCCGCCGCTCACCCGGAAGTCCTCGCACGA
This sequence comes from Planctomycetota bacterium, assembly GCA_031416875.1. Classification (GTDB taxonomy): domain Bacteria; phylum Planctomycetota; class Planctomycetia; order Planctomycetales; family Planctomycetaceae; genus SXXK01. Next base: position 4,336 of record JANOUN010000677.1, read on the forward strand.
CTGCGGCAGGCGTATGACGATTGGAACACGCAGAACGTCGCGCCGGCATTTGAAAGCCCGCGTCCCAATCAACCGAAGAAGGCACCCAAGGGCAAGGGATCGCCCGCCATCCCTGACCGCCAAAATGATGCTGAGTGATGCCGGACTGCCAGGATTCGCCGTTTCAAGACGACTCGCTGAAACCAGGCGTTGGGAATCCGCAATGCGGACAGCGTGGCTCCTGCGGCGCTGCTGCCACACACAGGCCCATTACGACGAAGCCTGATGGTTACTTTGCTCCCGGCACCATCCATGTCAGCCAATACGCCTGGGCCAGAGTCAGCAGGCCCATCATGCAGGCCAGGACCACGCTGTGCCAGAAGACGAAGCGCAGGATCTGGCCTTCGTTGCCGGTCTGCTGAGTGGCCACAGCCGAAACCACGATGCTCTGGGCGTCGATCATTTTGCCCATGACGCCTCCGGTGCTGTTGGCTGTGCAGATCAGAATCGGATTGAGTCCCAGGCGTTCCGCCGTGATTCGCTGCAGACTTCCGAACAGCGCGTTGGCGGATGTGTCGGAACCAGTCAGCGCGACTCCCAGCCAGCCGAGCATGGCGGCGAAGAACGGATACAGGACTCCCGTCTTTGTAAATGCCAGTCCCAGCGTCGCGTCCATGCCGCTGTATCGCGTCACGTACGCAATCGCCAGCATCAAGGCGATGGTCAGCAGCGCATACCGCATCTGCACGATTGTCCGCAGCAATACGCGACGAAAGACCACGGGTGCAACCCCCATCCAGATCGCCGACAACACGGTCGCCGTGAAGATGGAAGTGCCCGTTGCTGAAAGCCAGTTGATCTTGAACTCCGCTACCTCCGGTTTGGCATCCACCGCGACTTCCTTATTCCGCAGCACCTGCTGATCGAGGCCTGGCACCGCAAACTTGACCGTCGTGTGGTCATCAAAAAATGATTTCACATTCTGCAGGCCCCAGGCAAACACGCACACCGACAGCAGCGCCCACGGAAACCACGCTGAGATCACTGCCGCGCGACTGTCCACTTTAGCTGTTGGAATGTCGGCGATGGCAGCTTCGTCTGCAAATCGCCACACGTCACGCGGCTTCCAGACCTTGACGAACAGAGTCAGTGCGATCAGCGATGCAAGACCAGCAGCCACGTCCACAAGGCGTGACCCCATGTAATTGGAGGTGTAGAACTGCACGGCCGCGAAGCTGGCTCCGCAAACAAGGACTGCCGGCCACACACCTCGCAGGCCGCGCCAGCCCGACATTGTGCAAATCATCCATGCGGGGATCAACAGCGAAAAGAACGGCAACTGTCGGCCCGCCATCTGGCTCAGCAGCATTTCATCCAGCCCCGACGTATCTGCCAGGACTTTAATCGGGGTCCCCAATGCACCGAAGGCCACCGGAGCCGTATTCGCAATCAATGCCATGCCTGCGGCCTGCAGTGGAGGGAAGCCTGCTCCGATCAGCAACGCCGAGGAAATGGCGACCGGTGTTCCAAACCCTGCCGCTCCTTCGACAAACGCGCCAAAGCTGAAGGCAATCAGCAGTGCCTGAATGCGACGATCTGGCGAGAGCGACGCAACGGAGCGCTTCACGACGTCAAACTGCCCCGTTTCCACCGTCAATGCGTAAAGGAAGATGGCCATCACCACGATCCAGCCGATGGGAAACAATCCGTAGCCAGCTCCGTCGGCCGCCGCAGCCATCGCCGTTGTGGCAGGCATGTGAAACACACAGATCGCCGCGACCAGAGCCGTGATGAGTCCCGCCGCGGCGGCGACATGAGCACTCACACGCCCCCATCCCAGGAGTCCCAGCAGCACCACAATCGGCAGCGCCGCGACCAGCGTCGAGAGAAACTGCGAGTTCAATGGATCGTAAACCTGAAGCCAGGGCATAAAAGTTTCCGGGGCGAGGACCTGAAGGGCGATCTGAGAAAACGAATGACGAACACCATTGACACGTCTACAATCCCGTGGAGTCTAACAATGTCCCGGTTTTGAATCGGATCCAGATCGCATGAATTCAACGAATCGCCCGACCAATCTTGCCGAACTGAAGGCCAGCGGCTGGAAGTCGCGGAATGTAAAAGAAGAGATCCGGTCGAATTTCCAGACGATGCTGGCCAGCGGTGCCGAACTATTTCCAGGGATCGTGGGCTATGAAAACACCGTGATCCCTGAAATCAGTCTGGCACTGCTGGCGGGCCATGACATCCTGTTTCTGGGCGAAAAAGGCCAGGGCAAAAGTCGGATGATGCGCTCGCTGCCCCGATTTCTGGATGAAGTGATTCCGTATCTGGATCTGCCCGGCTGTCCGGTTCACGAAGATCCGTACAATCCCATCACGTCTGAAGGCAAACGCTGCGTTGCGGAGCTGCCGCCGGAACAGATTCCGATTCGCTGGTGGCCTCGGAAAGAACGTTACGCCGAACGCCTGGCACCGGGAACGAAGTTTGCCGACATCATCGGCGAAATCGACCCTGCGAAGCTCGCAGGCGGCACCAGCATGTCAGCCGAAGACGCCTTACACTTCGGGCTCATCCCGCGCATGCATCGCGGACTGTTCGCGATGAACGAGCTGCCGGAACTGGACGAACTGGTTCAGGTCGGCCTGTTCAATATCCTGGAAGAACGCGATGTGCAGATTCGTGGTTATCCGGTGCAGTTTGATCTGGACGTGATGATTCTGTTTTCCGCCAATCCGGCCACGTACAACCGCAGCGGTAAAGTGATTCCGCAGCTCAAGGACCGCATCGGCAGCCTGATTCAGACGCACTATCCGTCCGAACGCGACACGGGCATTCAGATCATGGAACAGGAATGTGAGCTGTCTCTGGACGGCGACTTCCCGATCGTTGTGCCGTTTTTCATGAAACAGATCATCGAAGAAGTCAGTCGTGCGGCCCGCAAGAGTCGCTACATTGATCAACATTCGGGCGTCAGCGCGCGATTCAGTATTGCCAATTATCAAACGATGATCGCCAGCGCGCGACGTCGTGCGTGTGTGCTGAAGGAGAAACCTGCCGTGCCGCGGATCAGCGATTTGGGACACCTGTACTCATCATCGCTCGGCAAGCTGGAAGTGGACATGATGAGCAGTCATCAGATGACGGAACGCCAGGTTCTGGATGCAGTCATTGCCGAAGCCATCAAGTCGATCTTCGAAGAGTACGTCGAACAGCACGGACTGGAATCGATCGCCCAGATTTTTGCAAAGGGTGTCAAAATCGAAGTCGGCGACATG
>JANOUN010000678.1:0-6791 GCA_031416875.1 Planctomycetota bacterium
ACCACGACATGTTTTACGGCGCGAACCTGTACATTGCCGGCTGGGCTCATTTGCGGGCCGGTCAAAACGAGAAAGCCCTGGAACGGCTTCAGGAATCCAATGACGCCAGCTGGTTTGGTCGCGGGATCGCTTATCCGCTTATTGCCATTGCTCATCACAGGCTGGGAAATGGGGACGAGGCACTCCGTTCGTTCGAGCAATCTCTGGCATTTCAGAGCCGTCAACTTGATGAATGTGTGAGCCAGGCCGCAGTGGCAGGGACCGGATCGAAACGCCATCTCCAGTGAAAAGGGGCTCCTGCAGGAATGGCCTGAGAATGGTCCATCGCTGGCCTGGAGAGTGGATGGACTTGGTGGTGGTGACAGCGCGCCAGCGGTAGCGGATGGAAAACTGTATGGCCTGAGCAACCGCGACGGAAAAGAAATTGTCTGGGCTTTGTCGGAAGCTGATGGCAAAGAAGTTTGGGTCACAGCCCTTGGTGACGCTGTCGAACAAGGCTTTCATCAATCAAAAGAAGGCCCAGGAGGAACTCCGACTGTTGATGGTGATCATCTATATGTGATCGGCATGAGCGGTCGAGTCGCATGCTTGAACGTTCAGGACGGCAAGGTTCAGTGGCAAAAGAGTCTCAAAGATGACTTCGGCGGTGTGCTCCCCATGTGGAGTTACCGTGAATCGCCGTTGGTCGACGGTGACAAAGTCGTGTGTACACCAGGCGCACCCGATGCAACTCTGGTCGCGCTGGACAAATTGACGGGCGAAACACTCTGGAAAAGCAACGTACCTGCTGCATCGCCATCAGCTGCAGGAACGCCGCAGGGTTCAACAGCAAATCGCCCGAATCCTCCGGGTAATCCTGGCAGCACTGATCGACCAAATCGCCCCAGTCCCGGCAACAATGCTTCCCCCGAAGTTACGGGCACAAAAGATCCTGCCTTGTTCCTCAGCGAACATTGGGGAATGACCAAGTTCAGTCACAAGGTTCCCAACGGAAAATACGTCGCGAAACTCTATTTTGCAGAAACCTATACGGGGATCACTGGTCCTGGCGGTCGAGTCTTCTCGTTCGACGTCGAAGGTAAAGAGTTCAAGGACTTCGACGTCTGGGAAAAAGCTGGTGGTCCGCGAAAGGCTTACATCGAATCTGTGCCTGTGGAAGTTACTGACGGAGAATTGCAGGTTACATTTACTCGTCAGACAGACAATCCAGCGATCAAAGCCATTGAGATTATTCCGGATGGCAAAGACTCCAAAGATCCTGGCGTCATTCGCATCAAAGCGGGACAGACGACACCGTTCACAGATTCCAGTGGCAATGTGTGGCTCGCTGATCAGGGTATTGCAGACGGGCAAACGAGCCTTGGTGTCGCCAACTTCGGAGGCGGCGGACGGCCAAGTGGCTTTGGCGGATTCGGCGGCCGCGGTGGAGCTGGTCGATCCGGAGCTGCTTACTCGTCGGTCATCGCGATTGATTTTGAAGGTGAACAACAGTTTGTGCAGTTGACCGCCAGTTCCCTCGTTGGCGTATCAGCAAAGGACGGAAAAGTGCTCTGGTAATATGCCGCTGCAGCAAATGCAATGGGAATCAACTGTTCCACCCCCATTTTTCAGGATGGCCTGGTGTTTGCGGCATCAGCGTACGGGAGTGGCGGAGGTGCTGTGAAACTGTCAAAGGATGCCGCAGGAGCCATCAAGGCCGAAGAAGTCTATTTCTCTCGGAACATGCAGAATCATCACGGCGGAATGATCGTTGTTGATGGAGCGCTGTATGGAGCAAACGGCGGAAACGAAGGCGGCTTCCTCACGTGCATGGATTTCCAAACAGGCAAGCTGCTGTGGAGAGACCGAGATGCTCCCAAAGGGGCACTGCTTATGGCTGACGGCCGCATCTATCTGCGTGCCGAAGGAGGTACGATGCTTCTGATCGAACCTTCGAAAGAAAAACTCATCGTCCGAGGCCGCTTTGAGCAACCAAACCGCAGCTCCGTTCCCGCATGGGCACATCCCGTCGCTGCCAACGGAAAACTCTACATCCGCGACCAGGGGCTGATGCTTTGCTACAATATCAAGGCGAGTGATTAACCTTTCGTGAAATTGATTTTACAAAGCGATGCAACACTGCAACGACTCGAACGTGTCAGAAGCCGCGAACGGAGCGATGCAGCAACAACTTGATTAATCTCCAATGCTGCCAGACCTCGCCCCCTGCTATTCCAAATCGCTGGCAACAACTGACTGCGTCCTGCTCAACATCCCGGATTCCATTCGCACTTCAAGGCTGTGACGGGGATGAGTTTGGTGTTGGAGAAGCGGATTAGCTCCAAGACCGGCGGACTTGTTACCTGCCTGGGTTTCGGCCCGTCACGCGCACCAGCAGAGCTGGGCGATTCATGTGTGATTGTGGCGATGCTCGCATGCTGAGGGCTGATCCACCGCCAGCAAATTGGCGAGCCAGGGTGAACTATACCGCACGCGGTTGGCATTGGCTTGTTTAACCGCGTGCCCAGCGGGCCGCGCGAGCAGCGTCCCGCTGGATGGATTCCAACGCGCGGGGCGTTGCCCACGCGGTTAAACGAATGTGCCATCTTCAGCCGCGCGCGGTATATACAGCGTGCGGCCAGAAATGAGTCCGGCGAGCGGAGTGGCGTGAGCCCAATGGCACCTTGTTTTTTGTACCGGCAAGCTGACGCATGCCGCTCGCCAATTCTCGCACTCATGACCGCGTGGAGTATAACTTCGGTGAGACCGGCCGACTCAAGGTTTCGGACAGGTTTGTCGAAAGATGGCAGTGAATTGACATGACCAATGTAAAGGCCGAGCAGGGCAGGGGGCGCAGGATTCAGAATTGGGACGGGCAAGAACGGCGACGGTTGTCCCGGGCTGACATCGGGCAGTCCCGCTGGGCTGATGAGAAGACCGCCAGGCACCGGCGTTTCCAGAGTCTTGGAGGAACAGTCACCAGTGGCTAGCCGGGTGTTGATTGAATACCAACCCAAAGCGCCAGCGAGGCAGAAACGGCTGAATTCCTCGCTGGCGCTTCGGGTTGGTATGATCATGAGCCCCAAAAATCACTAAATCAACACCCCGATAGCGCCTTGCGGCTCACTAACTCCACGCCATTCCGCCCCCGCCCCGCCAGAACGCCGACGTACGCTGTGCGCGGCAGTTATCACCGGTGTCGCCGTGCGTGTTTCTACTCAGAGGAGCATGTTTTAACTCGCAGGCAGGGTCTTCTGCTGCTGCGCCATACGGGATTCCTCACGCAACCAATCGCGACTGCCGTCACACTCTGCCTGACCGGAGAATCCAGTGTCCCTTCACACAACAAGAGACGATTGAAGAGATACGCGACGATTTTTCCGCTCCCTCGATTTGAAATTCCTGCGAGTGCTCTATGTCGGATCATGCAAAATCAGAGGCCGCACCAGCTGGCGACGCGGCGGAAAAGCCAGGCGGCGGCGGCAGTATCGTGCCTTGGATTGCCGTCGGTGTCCTCAGCGCGGGCCTCGGCAGTGCGCTTCCATTTCTGCTCGCAGGACAGCAATCGCATGCAGCGGGTGGCAGTGAAGAACATTCCGAACATGGCACCGCAGCGGAGTCCGACAGTCCCGGCAGCGGAGCGAAATCTGCCCCGAAGAAAGTGAAAGGATTTACGATCCCGGCGCAGGAAGATACGGTCTTCCTGCCGTTTGGCGAACCGGGCAAAGACCAAAGCGTCGTGGTCAATCTGGATGAAGGCCGGATGTCGCGGTATCTGCGGATCGCCATCTCGCTGCAGATTCCAAAATCGCAGGAAGAAACTTTCAAGAAGCTAATCGAAGGTAAGAAAATCGTCCTCAGAAACTGGCTGCTCAGCAAGATTTCAGACCTGGATCTGGATGATATTCGTGGTGCGGCCGGACAAAATCGGCTGCGCCGCGAGATTCGTGAACAGTTTAATGCCGTACTTTGCCCCGATGGCTACGACCAGATTTATGACGTGCTCTTCGAAGAATTTAACGTTCAATGACCACCAGTGAAACGGTTACGAGTATCGACTTCACCGCACCTCGTCGTCTGACGGGGACTGCCAACCGTGCGCTTGCGCAGTGGAACGGAACAGCGACGGCCGTCCTGCAGGAATTCTGGCAGTCACTGCTTGGCACTCGAATTACGCTTGAAGTTGCACGGACCGACTCGTCGGTCGCACAAAAGGCGCAGCAGGCGCTGCCCGATCCTGGATACGCCGCGTTGCTGAAGATCGGCCCGGCTCGTTTTGACGGCATGGTGGCCTTTTCGAGTCGCATCGTGCTGACGCTTGTGAGTGAAATGCTCGGCACGCTGGGTGAAGAATGGCCCGCCTCCCGTGAGTTGACGCCCGCAGAGTTGTCATTGATTGAGCTTCTGTTTGGCGAAATTGCCCGCGCGTTCAGCCAGGGCTGGCCGGAAGTCGAGGCACTGCCCGTGGAACTTGGTGAGATCATTATCCGGCCACTTCGCAGTCGGGTTTTTCAGCCGCGCGAAAACCTGATTCGCAGCATCGTGGTGATAAAGACTCCTGTGGGCGAAGAAGCATTCGTCATCCTGATGCCGCAGGCCGGGCTGGCTTCGATCGGAATTGACGACACGTCGGCCAGCTCCGCTCCGCAGCAATCTGCGTCTCCAAAAATGCGTGCCCTGACAGAAACACTGCCCGTCACGATGTCAGTCTGTCTTGGAAGAGCGACGCTGTCGCTTGGTGAAATGCATCAACTGACGGTTGGCGATGTGCTGATCCTGGATCAGTCGATCGCCAATCCACTCGAAGCGCAGATCTCAGGTCGCCTGCATTTTCTTGGCCATGCCTGTCGGCTTGGTCAGAGGCAGGGGTTCCGTGTACTTGTATCCCAGAATGACTAGGAAGAACGACGTGAGTATTGCAACCACTGCCGATGCCGCTGAAACAACAGACTCAGCACTTCATGAGATAATGCAGCAGGGAGATTTTCCCGTACCGGAGGCGCATCCTGTTGAATTTCCTCAGAGTTTACGTTCACGCGCGAATGCGGCCATGCCGCTGGAGCGATTTGCGGAAGTCAGTATTGAAATCTCTGTGGAAATCGGTCGGGTCACCATGCCGATTGGCGAGCTGCTGAAGCTGGGCGAGGGAGCTGTGGTCGAATTGAACCGAGCCGTGTCTGAACCAGTCGATGTGATGGCACAGGGTGTGCGGATTGCAAGTGGTGAAGTGGTGGTCGTAGACGACCGGTTCGCCGTCAGGATTACGGAAATCGTGAACTCGGACGACAAGCGGTGATGAAATTGCAGACACGGAAGTGTGATTGTGCGAGGGGCTGACGCCTCCCGGCTTGCCAAACGACAGATGGCGACCAAATATGACACGAAGTCACGACACCAGACAGACTCAAGGCTCTCCGCACCGGCGAGGATATCGCGCTGCGCTGGTTGCATGCCTGTCGATGACGTTTGCGCTGGGAATCACGAAAAATGCCGTGGCTCAACAGGAAATGAATCAGGCACCGCTGACACAAACAGCCTCGACGAAAGAACAGCTCGCCCGTGCACTTGAGGCACTTCGTGCCTCCAGTTCGCCACCAGCCGTAGATGCTTCGCCTGCAAAACACAAAGATCTCTTCCTCGACCTTACGACTGAGCCATCGACTGCTGCGACCGATTCTGAGTCTTCGCAGGCAATGGCAGCGACACTCAACGTTTCCATGGCGTCCAGCCCGATGCAGGTCGTGATGCGGGCTGTTGCATGGATCTCGATCGTACTTTGCGTGTGCTGTCTTGTAATTCTCGCCGCGCGCCGCTGGCAGCGTGAGCGTGGGCTGTTGCCGACCACAACATCACGCTCCAGGGTACTTGAGACATTGTCTCTTGGTCCCAGCCGAACTGTGTCGCTGATCGAAATGCACGGTTATCGAGCGCTCGTCGCTACCGATGCCGGAGGCATTCGGTCACTGGTGCTCGCTCCGTCGACATTTGAAGAGAGCCTGAAGCAGGAAGAGGAAATGACCAATGACCAATGACCAATGACCAATGACCACTAACTTAGGTGCAGGAATGGATTCCGCACAGACAATTCAGCACATCGTTGAGTCCGAAGGATTTCAAACGCTTTCGCCACAGGTCAAGGTTGCCTTGTTCCTGGGCGGAATGGCAATGATTTCTGCTGCGCTCGTCACGATGACGGCCTTCACGCGAATTGTGATCGTGCTGTCCTTCGTGCGTCGCGCGTTATCGACTCAGGAAATTCCGCCGACGCAGGTCATTCTCGGGCTCTCATTGTTTCTCACGTTGTTTGTGATGGGCCCGACGCTGACCAGCATCGAAGGCGACGCGGTGCGACCATATCTGGATGGCACCATCGACGGTCAGACCGCATGGGTACGCGGTTCCGCAGCGCTGCATGAATTCATGATACGCCAGACGCGCAAAGCAGACATCGCGTTGTTCGCCGGAATGGCCAATGTGAAGCAGATCAGGACGCCAGCGGATACGCCTATGCAGGTCCTGATCCCGGCCTACGTGATCAGCGAACTCAAGACAGCTTTCATCATGGGCTTTTGTCTGTACATCCCGTTCATCCTGATTGACCTCGTTGTGTCTGTCATCCTCATGTCACTGGGAATGATGATGATGCCGCCGATGGTAATTTCCACTCCGTTCAAGATTCTCCTGTTCATCCTCGTCGATGGCTGGCAGCTCATTGCCCGTGTGCTGAGCATGAGCTTTCACTGACGCGTGAAACCGGCGTCAAATTTCAAATTTCAAATTTCCAATCTCCAATCTCCAATCTCCAATCTCCA
>JANOUN010000679.1:0-7143 GCA_031416875.1 Planctomycetota bacterium
GAATGTCCGTTATCGCTGTGACTGTGACTGCGGAGAATCGTGTACTTGTCCGCCATCTGTGCACACAGCGGCAACTGATCCGTCACAAAAATATCCGGGACATTCGTGCTGATGGTGCCAAACGGCCCACGAATCTCCGGCGGTGCTTCCGGTTTGGGATCCCACATGTCCTGATGCGGCGGACCACCTTCGAGAAACAGAAAGATACACGACTTGGCTTTGGCGGCCATCGGACTTGCGGCCAGAGCCTGCAGTTCCAGCAGGCGCGGCAGCGTCAGGCCACCGATCAGGCCGCACGCACCGAGTCGCAGAGCATGTCGGCGCGATGTGCCATTGCAGTTCTGATACTGTCTACCGAGCGATAATCGGAACATAGGTCACGTCCTCTGGATTAATGATTAAACACAAACTCTTTGGAATTCAGCAGTGCCCACAGCACGTCTTCAGTTGCGGCGCGGCGATCCAGATCGCTGAATGCCTGCAGCATCAGTTCTTTTTCGGCACTTGTCGGAAAACGCGACAGGGTGCTGAGATACAGTTCATCGATCAGATCAGCCGGCGACATGTCTGAGGCGGCGAGTTTTCGCACGTGACCATGTCGGTGTGAGATCTTTTCGAAAATCTCCGGAGCATTCAGCAGGTGCAGCGCCTGAGCGATACTGGGTTCATTGCTGCGCTCGCATTCACACACAGTCGCGCGCACCGGTCGACCAAAGATGCGAAAGAAGTAGGACGGCATGTGATTGTCCCAGATCTGAATCGCCCGGTAGCCCCTGGGCCAGCCGTTAAAATCTTCCGGCACACCTGTGCTCTGGGAAATCGCATCCAGCAACACTTCGGCTGGCTGTGACTTCTGAATGAAGTGCGAAAAGTTCTGCTGGTCATCGACGTTCGATGGTACCGAGACCGCACTCAACTGGTACGCACGCGAATTCAGCAGCGTGCGCGTAAAGGCTTTCAGGTCGTACCGCACGTCTCGCATATGGCTGGCCAGTGCCTCCATCAGCGCAGGATTGGTTGGGGGATTTGTTTCGCGGATATCATCGATCGGTTCGATCAGACCTCGCCCGAAATAGTGTGCCCAAAGTCGATTGGCGATCGCTTTGGCGAAGAAGGGATTCTCATCAGCGGTGAGCCAGTCGGCCAGGATTCGGCGACGATCGGACACGTGTGAAAAATCGGCCGGAGCAGCTCCTAAGGCACGCGTCGAGACCGTCTCGCCACCCCGCGGATGCGGCAGATCGTTGCCACCAAACGAGACCACGGCCTGTTCGCCATTGGGAAGTTTCTTCAGCGTCAGCCCCGTGAAGAATCCCGCCAGGCCAACGTAATCGGCCTGACTCCAGCGTTCGGACGGATGATGGTGACACTGAGCACATTCGATGCGCACACCCAGCAGCAACTGGCTGATGGATCGAGCGGCCTCGTCCGGTTTGTTGAGAATTTTGTAGAAGGAACCCGGGCCTTCCGCCGAAGTATTTCCCTGCACGGTCAGCAGATCGGTGGCGAATTCGTCAAACGGGCGATTCTGCGCGAAGCCATTTCGCAGCCAGCGCTGCATCGCCACCGCGCCCTGCGGCGAGATGGTCAACTGATCGGCGCGCAGAATGTTCAGCCAGTTCATGGTCCAGTAATCGACGTATTCATCGCGCTCCAGCAGGCGGTCGATTAACCCTGAACGTTTGTCTGGCGATGTATCGCTGAGGAATTGGCGGACCTCTTCTGCAGTCGGCAGGGTCCCGATGGTATCCAGCGACACGCGACGAAGAAATGTGGCGTCATCGGACAACGGGCTGGGTTCGATGCCCAGGCGTTCGAGTTTGTTCCAGGCCAGTGTGTCAATAAAGTTGTTCTCCGGCGGACGGGCAAACTTCACACCCGGACGCGGAAGCGTAATACGGCATGTGGCGACATGGCCCAGGTGCCGCACCAGAATGGCGGCTTCGCCGGGAATCTCGCTGGCCTGGATCAGACCGCGGGAATCAACATCGGCAATGGACGCGGCGTTGGACAGGAATTCTGTTTCGTTGGTGACACAGCGACGATTTCCGGAAGCATCAATCGTGCTGACGCGAATCTGCTGCGTCTCACCGCCGAGTAAGATCTGCTGTTGCGGCTCAATTTCAATACCCACAATTTCCGATACCGGATCGTCGGTCGCATCGAATCGGGCGCCTTCGGCTATCCATCGCAACAAGCGGCGATCGCGATAACTGCCAGGCTCGATCCGTTGACCGCCGCCGTGAGGTGTTCGTGCCGACGCTTTCAGAAACAGCAGACTGCTGGCTGGTGAGGACACAGAGACGCGCCGCCCTCGTCCTTCGAGCACCAGCGCCTCGAAGTCGGCTTGCGCGTCGTAACCGAAGATGCTGAGCTTAAATCCGTTCTGACCTTCTGCTTTGCCATGGCATCCACCCGAATTGCAGCCGGCTTTTGTCAGGATCGGAATGATCTCGCGGCGAAAGGAAATCGGCACCGGATTGTCCAATCGGCTGACCTTGATCGGGATTGTCGTGCGTGCTTCACCAGACTGAATGACGATTGAGCCCGCGCCATTCGCAACAGGGCTGATCAGACCACGATCATCCACAACGGCAATACTCGGCGGATCGATTTGAATCGACACCTCGCGTGTGATATCGAGCGAACGGCCAGTGGCATCTGCGAAAAGGATCACGATCTGCTGAGTGGCTTCTGGGCGCTCCAAAGTCACCTCGGCCGGACTCACCGTCAACGTCCCGGCATCAGCGACTGCACCGCTTCCGAAGACGGCGAACAGCCAGACGACATGCAGGACATGGTAAGGGAGATGAAGCACGATCAGTCCTTGAGGAGAGATCTATAGCAGAAAGTGTGGAGGGGCTTTGAGTTTATCAATGGAGAGCACGTACAGGCAACTGTCTTTCGCTGCCAGCACAGCTTTGCTGCGATGAAACGTCCGTTCGGCGTTCGCAGATTCACAAAGAGGCCGATCGCCACCAGTCCGCCATGGCAGGCAAGTTTGTGGATATCCAGTAGGGTGTGTGTAGCGGAGCGCAACACACCACTGCGGATCCGGCGACAACCATGGTGCGTTGCGCTTCGCTTCACGCACCCTACAGAAATCGCGGAGGCTTCGCGTGAAATCACGGCCCCCTCCGAATTCTCACGAATCCGGCCATGGATAATGCACACCTCCGAATTCTTACGAATCCGGCTACACGCCACTTGTGGCCGCGCGGAGCATATCACAGCCAAAGGTGCGCGGCCAGAAACAGGCAGGCGGTGATGAATGCGCCAAGCAGGGTTCGACCGGCGTCGAACAGTCGCACAGAATCGTCGTGCAGCAATGCCCAATGAGACCGATTTGGAGACGGGTCGGAAGTTGAATGTTGAGTGATCATGGAATCAACCGGACACGGACGAGTGATTCAGCAGGTGGCCGAATATACGGCATTGACCGATTCTGCGGTTTCGCGATGCTCAATGCCACTCCGCCGCTGCAGATTCCTTCAGGAAGCCTAAAAAATGCATAAACGCGGCATTCCGCCGGATTCTGCAACGAGACGGACGCTGAATTCGCGTTATGATGCCAGGACGGTGTAATCGCAGAGTATCGCGGGGCTGACGCCGCCCTGCTCGGCAGTTGGCGCAGCAGTTGAATTGGACGATGACCAACGATGATGGACGGCAGCAAATCTCAGCAGGATGAGTCTCCCGCGGTATCGCCGTTACCGGGTGAGCCACAATCCGCGTCCGTGCCGTCCGAAGTCGCGCCGCAGAAATCCGTCCTGCAAAAGGTCGAGCAGCGCGGCAGCCAAAGACGCCGACGCAAGCCACCGGCATGGGCGATCAGGGTCGCGAACTCGTTTTTCGCTGCAAAGCACTTCCTCCGCGAGAAACTGCCGAACTCGATCCTGCGCCGCAGACGGGAACTCATCACAGCGACCGTCAGTTTTCTGATTCATCTTGCCGGTGCGTTCCTGCTGACACTGTGGTTACTGCCTCAGGAATCGCGGGACAGTATGTTTGCGATTATCAGTGGTCAGGTCGAAGACGTTGTGCTCGAAGAGCCGCTGGAAGTTGTCGAGATCGTGCGGCCGGAGAAGATCACGGACCTGAATCTCGACAGCACCATGAAGCAAATGGTGTCCGAACTGGACAAAGGCAGGAATCGTGACCAGTTTGATTCGCCACAGGATACGGAACTGCGAATGCCGCTCGACGACCTCGTTGAAATCGGCGACATTGCTGCGCTGAAGGGCGATTTCGGCGGACGTTCCGAAGCCGGTCGCCGCGCCGCGGTGAAGAAATACGGCGGGACGGTGGAGAGCGAAAAATCCGTCAACCTGGGACTCACATGGCTGCAGAAGATTCAGCGTCCGGATGGTTCCTGGAGTTTTGGTGATGTCGGCGAAGCCGGGTCGCCGGGCAGTATGCAGACGACGGATGTGGGTGCGACCTCGCTGGCACTGCTGTGTATGCTGGGTGGTGGCCATACGCATGAAACGCCGGGGCCATATCAGGAAACCGTCACGAAAGGCCTGGCGTGGTTGATGCAGAGCGGCATTCGTTCGGCAGCCGGTGCCGATATGCGAGGAGCGCACCAGGGCAATTCAGGCATGTATGTGCAGGGCCTGGCCACGATCTGTCTGAGTGAAGCGGCCGCGCTGGAACCCAATGATCGCGAACTGCGACGTATTGCACTCGACGCCGTGCGGTTCATTGAGAAATCTCAGGGCAGCGACGGCGGCTGGCGCTATCAGCCACGTGAAGTTCCGGGAGATACGTCGGTGGTCGGCTGGCAGGTCATGGCGCTGAAAAGTGCGAAAGCCGGAGGCATTTCAGTCAGTCCGGATACCTTCAGCGACGCGAAAAAGTTTCTGAATTCTGTGCAGGTTGAAAGCGGTGTATATTATGGCTACACGCGTCCGGAAAAAGGACGTGCCACCACGACCGCCGTGGGACTGCTGTGCCGGATGTATATGGGATGGAAGCGGGAAAAACCGCAGTTACAGAAGGGTGTCGAGTTTCTGGCGAACCTTGGGCCCAGCAAGGAAGACATTTACTTCAACTACTATGCGACGCAGGTACTGCACCATTGGGACGGTGAGTTATGGGACAAGTGGAATGAGCAGATGCGTGAGCAGCTTGTGGCGACTCAGATCAAAGAAGGCCCCGGAGCCGGCAGTTGGGATGTCACCGATCCACACGGCAATGCTGGCGGACGCATCTATCAGACAACGCTCAGTTTGCTGACCCTGGAAGTCTACTACCGCCACCTGCCGCTCTACCGCCGCTTCGACGCAGACGAGGCGAAAGCGAAGGATTCTGTATCGGTTGCAAAACCGTAATGTGGATCAAGTGACTCTCCTATGAAGAATCCTGATGTACCGATGGAGTCCATGCCCTCCCGATCGACGCCTTCTCCAATCGTACTCAGCGAAATGACGAAACTGCAGCGCAGCCATGTGCTGGCAGTTGCCTTCTTCGGTTGGTTGTTTGCCGGGCTTGAGATCGCGTTGTTCGTACTCATTCATCGTCCGGCGATGATCAGCCTGATGAACACAGCGGGAACGGCCGAAGCGGTGATTAACGAGCAGGCGGTCACGCAATGGTTCGCGTGGTACCAGGCGGCATTTCTGATCGGGGCGGCGTCGGGCGGCTGGGTCTTCGGTGTCATGGGCGATCGTCTGGGACGCACGCGGTCACTGGGGTTGAGCGTCCTGTGCTACTCGCTGTTTACAGGGGCCAGCTACTTTGCAAGATCTCCAGGTGAATTGCTCGTGCTGCGATTCTTTGCGTGTCACGGGATTGGCGGGACATGGCCCAATACGGTGGCACTTGTCGCTGAGGCCTGGCCAGCGGCTTCGCGACCGTTCCTGGCAGGAATTCTGGGAACCGCCGCGAACGTGGGACAGGTCTCGATGGGTCTGCTGGGTCTGAGCTTTGCCGTGACGGCCGATGCCTGGCGCTGGACGTTTCTGGTCGGGGCCGCTCCCGCAGTGCTCGGAGTCTGGTGCCTGATCGGCGTTCCGGAGTCGGTCCGCTGGCGCTTGTCCCGGCAGAAGCCGTCTGTTCAGGCGGGTGGCCCTCTTCGCGAACTCTTCCGACCTCCTCTCCGCAGTCGCACCATCATGGGCATACTTCTGGGCGCGATTCCGGTGATCGGAACAGCGGCCAATGCCCAGTGGATTGTGCCGTGGACGGACCAGGTTCAGGCCCAGCAGCGGGCCGTGCAGCAGGATGTGAAACCGCAGGACTCGGCTGGCGCGACGCAGGCCAGCCCAAAGCAGACCAGCGCCGCCCCTCGTCCCAAAGCCGACCCGAAATCCAAAGCCCGCACGATGGTGTCTCGTTCCGGAGGCGCGGTGATCGGCAGTCTATTGGGAGGTCTGCTGGCGACGTGGCTTGGGCGACGGTTCGCCTATTTCCTGATCAGTCTGTTGTCGCTGTGCGTCAGCAGCTGGATCTTTGGCTGGCTGAATCCGCTGCATCCGTGGTTTCTATGGGCGTCGTTTGCGCTGGGACTGGTCGGAACGACTTACTTTGGTTGGCTGCCGCTCTATCTGCCCGAGCTCTTTCCGACGCGAGTCCGTGCGGCGGGAACAGGGATTTCGTTCAATACCGGGCGCGCAGTGGCAGCGGTTGTGGTGCTGGGAACCGGGCTGATCGTGCAATGGTCTGGCGGCAACTATGCCCGCATCGGCTGGTGGACCGGGATGATTTATGCGGCGGGGATGCTGATTATTCTCTTCGCCCCGAAAACGAACACGACTGGTCTGCAAGACTGACACGAAGGATTTCTGGCATGCAGTATCGTCCGCTCGGGAGCACCGGGATTTCCGTTTCCGCGGTCTCGTTCGGAGCCGGTCCGGTATCGGGTCTATTGACCGGAGACGCTGTCGATACTCAGCGGGAGGTCGTTCAGAGAGCCGTCCAGTTGGGCGTCAACTGGTTCGACACGGCGGCGGGCTATGGCAACGGTCACTCGGAACTCCGACTGGGAGCGGCGCTTTCTGGCATACGATCGGATCAGCCGCTGCATGTGGCAACCAAGGTCCGCGTGCAACTGACGACACAGAGCGACCTGCGGCCACTGGTAGTCACGTCCGTGAAGGAAAGCCTGTTGCGACTGAGATTGCCGCGGGTGACGTTGCTGCA
>JANOUN010000680.1:0-3452 GCA_031416875.1 Planctomycetota bacterium
GGTTCCGCAAGCTGTGCGAAGTCCGGCTCATTCGCCCACACATTGATCACTCGGTTGTTCGCCATAAATTTCATTCCTGAGTTGATGTTCATTCACTCTCTCGTCCCCGGGCTCTGCCCGGGGACGCCCTGCCCCCGAGGCTCCGCCTCACCGCTTCAGTTCATTTCCCGTCCCACCTACCGCCAATCCGTACAAATCTCCAACACTCCCGCCTGTCCGGCATAAATCCTGGCGCTCGAATATCGCCAATGAACCGGATCATCTACGTACCCACGTCGCAGTGGATTGTTATGAATATATTCAATCTTCTGCCACATCATTTCATCCGACTCGATCTGTTGGGGATGGCTACCATCCTGCCAGAGCTGGTGTTGCTGATCCACCTTGTGACGGGCCTTGAAAAACTGCAGTTCCTGCAACAGGGTCTCATAGCCTTTGTTTTCCATCTGCCTGAGAATAGTGGTGGCCGTAAACGATTTGAACTCACCCACACGCTTTGAAAGTTGCGGCCCGACAGCGATCCAGTGGATATGATTTTCCATGATGACAAACGACAGGATGTCAATTTCCCGTTCGCGTTGAAGAAAATGCCAACTGTCCAGTATGACTTTTGCGAAGTCGCGCTGGCAGAATACGGGGAGCCATGCCACCACGGTGTTTGTCATGAAGTACGGATATTGGTCTGCGGCGAATCGGTAGCGGGAACGTGGCATGGGGGTGGTTCCGGGGGGAGATGCGATGTGTCAACGGGGATCATGGTAGAGGAGGCGGAGCCTCACGGGCAGTGCGTCCCCGGGCAGAGCCCGAGGACGAGGAAAGGAAGGCGCACTATGTTTTGCGGACCAGTTTTGTGATGCGACCAGTGCGCACCCATTCGGCCACATAGATGTTGCCTTCAGCGTCAAATCGAGCGTCGTGAGGATGCACAAAGCGGCCCGGACGCCACTGCTCCGGTTGACCGCGCATTGCAAAATTGTCGGCGAGCACGGCCTGACGCCAGGTCTCGTCGTCGCCCAGTTGAGCGACGACTTCGTTCCGACCGTTCAGGATTGTGAGGCGGGCGTGCAGATCGGGAACAAGCAAAAATTCCCCCTGCAAATCGATATCCGCAGGGAACAGAAATCCGGCGAGCGACTGCAGATATTGGCCGTCCATGCCAAACCACTGCAGCCGCATGTTGGCTCGATCAGCGACCACAAGTTTTGGGGTGCCATCCCGATCATCCAGCCAATGACCATGTGGTGTGCTGAATTTGCCAGTTGCCGTCCCGTAACCACCCAGCGCGCGGACAAATCTGTCGTGGCCGTCGTATTCAAAAATGTAATGACTGCCATAGCCATCGCCGAGATAGTAGCCTCCGTCAGGACGAAAACTGATCTTTGTCAGTTTGAATCCGAGCTCCGGATCTTCGAGGAGGCCGTCGCTTTCATGATTGATCGTGGCGCGGTTCTTCTGCCAGATGACTTCACCCGTCAGCGACATTTTTGTGAACGCCATCGCTGAATCTGCCGGTGCGAGATACAGGAATTCCTCGCTGCCTTCTTTTCGAATTGAGACACCATGTCCCTTGGCTGCGGGTCCCGCGTTGTGCATCTCGGCCATGGCTTTGACAAACCTGCCATCACCGTCGAAAACAAAGATCGATCCAGGATTGCCGTTGTGGCTGATATAGATCAGCCCCTGCGAATCGAAGGCAATTCCATGCGATGCATTGCCGTATTCGTATCCGTCCGGGAGACCAGGCCGATCCCAGTTGTGGTGGCATTCGTACACGAATTCGCCGGAACCGATGATCGGGTTTTCTGAATTTGACATTGATAACGCTCACAAGAACAATGCAAATGAAGTCACCGCAGTTAGAATTCTGCTGAGATTTGCCCGCGACCACAACTCGATTGCATCCTGAACGAGTCTGTCTGACAATCCTGGTCGCGTTCGATGGCTCAACCTGCCAATTCAGTCAACTCAACCTGCGAAAAGCGCCTTGATATGCCCGATCAGTTTCTCATCGACCTGCTTCAGACTCCCGGAACATCCGGTGTCGAACAGAGTGTTCAGAATGTGGTGCGTGCGTTTGCGTCCCAGTTCGCGGCTGAGGTCTCAACGGACGTGCATGGAAACGTGCTGGCGACCGTAAACCCCGGCGGCAGTCCGGTGATCCTGCTTGACGCACACTGCGACCAGATTGGATTGATTGTCCGTCACATTGACAATCTTGGATTCGTGCGCGTCAATCCTGTTGGCGGCTGGGACATGCAGATTCTGCTCGGTCAGCGACTGCAGATCCATACCGAAAGCGGGCCGATTCCCGGTGTGATCGCTCGCAAGCCCATTCACCTGCTCGACCCTGACGAACGCAAGACGGTACCGAAGATGAAGGATCTGTGGATCGACATCGGATCGGTCTCAGAAGCGGAAACCCGATCGATTGTCCGCATCGGCGATTCTGTCACACCGGAACCCTGTCTGCGCCAGCTGCGGAATGGCCGTCTTTCGGGCGTCGCGATGGACAACCGCACCGGAGTCTGGGTAATTATGACAGCGCTGCGAAAACTGGCGGACGCTAATCCGAAGGCAAAGATCGTGGCGGTATCGGCCGTGCAGGAGGAGATCGGAATGCGCGGCGCGACGACGAGTGCCTTCAACGTGAACCCGGATGTGGCCATTGCAGTCGATGTGACGCATGCCACCGACTGCCCTGGCATCGATCCCAATGAATTCGGAAAAATTGAAATCGGAAAAGGCCCAGTCATCGTGCGCGGTCCGAACGCGAATCCCCGAGTCTTCGAACTGCTGTTGTCGACAGCACAGAAGTCCGCCATCCCCGTGCAGATCAACGCACTCGGATATCCTGCCAGCAACGACGCGGCCGCCATTCAGGTCGCGCGCGGAGGCTGTGCGACGGGCCTGGTAACGGTTCCGAATCGCTACATGCACAGCCCGGTTGAACTGGTGGCGGAATCCGATCTGGAACACGCGGCAAATCTCATTGTGGCGTTCTGTCTGACAGTGGATGAAGCGACGTCGTTCATTCCCGCCTGACGGTTATCAATGCAGAACAGGACAAGAACGCGAAAGCAGGGAACAGCAGAAAGGCGACCGGAAGCTGCGTCGGAAGAGGGTAACGTGATTTCCGTTGAATCTGGAGCAACCAACTGGCCATCGCATGTTGGCCACGATCTGGCAGGCAGGTCGGGCTAAACCGTGGCCAGCAATTCGCGGGTTTCCTGCCGAGTGCGGTAGCGGCGGGAACTGTCCTTCGATCGGTGTTCGTCAATTCGCTGAGGCTGACCGGCCACCACGCTGAACAGCTTGCCAAAGTCCTTCACAAGGCGACACCAGATCTCAGCCGAGATTCCCATCCGATCAAACAACGTAGCAAACTGTTTCGGCGTCGAACCTTGTTTGCCCACACGAGTCTGCCGAGCCGTCCAGTCCAGCAGGCTCAGGTA
>JANOUN010000681.1:0-12208 GCA_031416875.1 Planctomycetota bacterium
GTTGCCGAAGTTGCTGCTCCAGCGCGCCATACGAACTGGGGGTCGAAGCGTGATGAACTTGATTCAGCTGTGACTCCAGCTGCTGAATGCGCTGTTCCAGCTCGTGATTCTTCTGCGTAATTGCTGATTCGAACAGAGACGGCTTCGCCAGAGGCGGCATCGACTCGAGGAATTCGGGACTGCTCGACGCAGGCTGCGCGTTGTCCTGAGACGTCTGAGCCACCGCATCGGGGGAGGTAGCAACCGCCACCACAAGTCCCAGCAGAATCGACAGTCGCAAACTTATCACGGTCACTCCCTCCTGGAGTATCCTGAGTTTCATCAAAATCGAAGCGGAGATACAGCAGACAGCCGTCGCAGACGTCAAATCTTCCAGACTCGACATTCGCCACCATTCTGCAAGACCGCACACGCCTGTTCATCGGAATTCGTCACAGATCGCGCCCTCCGCAACTGCCACGTGGCAACAGTTCTTGCCGATCTGCGTCCCGCAATCGCAATGACCCAAAAAGGCCATACAACAGGCAGAGCTGGGCATTCACGCAACAGATTCAGCTACGGGAAACTCCGTAGCGTATCTCGTGCAGGATGAAGCCGTCGGGAGTGCGCTCAACTTCGAACAGCTGCACGTCGTTCGAATCAGATCTAAAGAGATCATCCGGCAGCAAGGCCATCCACTCGCGCAGTGACGGAAGATTCTGACTGGTGCGCGTCGTACATTCCACTCGCCCATTGACTGCAATTGCGATCTGCACGGGCTGAGGGATTTTCGGACCGGCAAGAATTCCGAGAAAATAGCACGGGACGAAGTCAGGATATGCCGGATCGATTTGCTCTCCTCCATGAGAGAGCTTGCACGTCCATCGCGACGCCTCTCCGATATTGGACGCGGCGAGTTTGATCCCGACAAGCTCAGGAATTGTCTGCAATTGCAACAGATACCTTTGCCATCCCTGGTAAACCATGAATTCGTCTGAACCCCACAGTTCACCAGTGACACCAAACGAACCGGCCGTGGGTTCGCTGATATCGCTGAATTTTATGTAACTTTTCCCCGAAGCCAGATGACTCCACGGATCATGCGGAATGACAATATGCAGGAAATGAAATCCAGGCTGGTCTGCCTTTACCAGCGTTTGTGTGAAATGATCGACTTGCATGTCATGCTGTGGATCCCAGCCATAGACAATCAAACCCCGGAAAGGCTCTCGCTGTTCTCGAACGTTTGGAACAACACCAAACCAGATTCTGGGGATGTGAGGCTGAAGGAATTCCAGATCAGGCGGGAGCGACGTAGCGATGTAAACACGCGTCAGCATCCCTGTCAGCTGCAGAACCTGCTCAGAATTCGACAGCGGCTGATCCAGCCGCCGCAATTCTAATGGACACAGTCGCGTAAACGGCTCAAATACTGACATTTCGTATTCATCGGTGTCATAGATCAGTCGAAACAGATTGTCCGGATGGCTTGCTTCGACGGGGCTGGTTTTCTGTGGATTCGGAAGCTGTCCCGTCAAAATCGCCGGCAACGCCTGAGAAGTCCGAGCATGCACAGACGTCGCGTTGCGATAGTACGTACTCTGCTGCGCAAGCCGAGCGAACGAAGGATATCGGACGGAGTCGATTTCGTGCCGTTCGTTCAGCAGCGACATGCCACAAAGTCCGTCAAATGTGATCATCACGATCGGGACAGGGTTCTTCGCCTGAACGCCGACTGTCTGATGTATTTCCGTGCCCAGCAGCTGGACGCGCATCTCCGGCGTCGAAAACAGGTTGAGCAGGCAACTTGCTGCACTGAACCTGGCACAGGACACTTCGGTGCCGCAGATTTTCCGGGATTCTGCACGATGGGCTTTCCTGACCGCCGAGTCAGCTTACAGGAATCGCAAAACTCGAATCAATAAGTCATGCTGCGGGGGGAAACAGTGTCCACCACGCCAGCGCAAACGGCCCGGCGAATAAAGGGCTGTCGAGCAGGTCGAGCAGACCACCGAATCCGGGCATCAGGATCGCCGAATCCTTTTTCTCCACATCGCGTTTGATCAGCGATTCGCAAAGATCGCCGACCAGCCCGATGATGCCGAAGGCTGCCGAATACGCGAGGATGTTCCACAGCGAGCCCGGCGCGACCGAGGGATTAAACAATCGTCCGGCGTACGTCAGCCACAACCAGCCACCGAGTGTGCTGCCGAAGATTGCTCCCACGAGTCCCATCTGCGTTTTACCAGGACTCAGGATCGGCGCCAGTTTTCTCTTGCCCCACAATCGGCCGAAGGTGTACGCGAACGTGTCACCGCATTTGACGCAGATGATCATCGATGCGATTGCAAAATAGCCTGTCAGCGAATTTGGAAACCATCGCAACTGAGCCGTAATCGCAATCAATCCGCCAGCATAGAAAACCGTCAGCAGATTTCCGCCGAGAGATTCCATTGAGAGGCCCGGGGCATGATAACGCCACGCTTCGAACGCCAGCAGAGCGACGAAAGAAAACGTGAGAGCCGCTCCGATGCAGCCCAGCGAGATGAGCAGTGAAGTCGCGGGATCTTCGATGCTCAAAGGGAAATACACATGCCACCAGCCGGCAAACACAACCAGACTGCTCAAGCCAGCGGTCGCAACGAAATGCGGCCGAAGGTTGCGAACCTTGAGCAAGTCTGTCAGTTCGTATGCATTGCGAACGGCAACAAACAGGCAAAATGCAAGCAGGATTAAGGCGGATGGCCCCAGCTTCTGATCCAGCCAGAACAAGGCGACGATGGACGGCACCAGAATCGCAGACATCACCAGTCGCCAGCCAAGCATAGCTTAGAAGTCCTTATCTCGACGGCAATTCGGGCTGCGCCAGCCCCGGGAAGTAAGTCCCGGATCTCAAATGTCAAATCTCAAATCCTGCATCATGACGTGGCGGGCGACAGCCCGCCATACCGTCGATCTCGCCGCGCGAAATCGCGAATCGCTTCACGCAGGTCGTCTTCGCGGAACTCCGGCCAGTACTTGTCCGAGACCCAAATCTCTGAGTAACTGATTTGCCACAGCAAGAAATTGCTGATGCGGTACTCGCTTGCGGTGCGGATGAGCAGATCCGGGTCCGGCATTCCGGCAGTCATCAAATGATCGCTAACGGTTTTTTCTGAAATGTCCTCCGGGCGAAGTTGTCCACTCTTCACCAATTCTGCAATCCGCTGCACCGCCTCAGTAATCTCCATTCGCGCCCCGTAATTGATCGCCAGGCACAGCGTCATCCCGTCGTTGCCCGCAGACGCCGCAATCGTCTTCTGCATTTCGGTCTGAATCATGGAATCCAGCTCCGCCGTCCTGCCGATGACTTGGAATCTCAGTCCTTGTCGTTGAATTTCGCGTCGTTCTTCGACAAGGTATTGCCTGAGCAGGTGCATCAGCAGCGTGAGTTCTTTCGGCGGGCGTTTCCAGTTTTCACTGGAAAAGCAATACAGTGTCAGCTGTTCCATACCCAGCCGGGACGCTTCTTCAACGATACAGCGGACAGAAGTGACGCCGCGTCGGTGCCCTTCGATGCGCGGCCAGCCATGCTTCTGCGCCCAGCGCCCGTTGCCGTCCATAATGATCGCGACATGCTGCGGAACTGCTGTGCGATCAATGCCAAATGCTGCCAGTTGAGCGTCTGAATACTTTTCTTCCCGTGACAACGCATCTCTCCGTGGGTGGCGTCTTTCGTCAATGGTGAACGTTCAATTTCGAGGGGAGTCTCCGCAGCCAGGAAAACCGCTAGGTGCCCGTCTGATACACCATCTTCCCGAAAATCATCCGCCCCGCGCTGCTTTGCAGAACGCTGGTTACGATCACACTGACATCCTTGCCCGCCAGATGAGCAGTATTTTCGCAGACCACCATCGTGCCGTCGTCCAGATAACCAACGCCCTGACCCGGTCCTTCCCCTTCTTTGATGATCTTGATCTGCAGTCGTTCGCCGGGAATGTAACGCGGGCGCAAAGAGTTCGACACATCGTTCAGATTGATGACCGGAATCCCCTGAACACTCGCGACTTTGTTGAGGTTGAAGTCATTGGTGATCACGCCGCCACGAATTTGCTTTGCCAGAGCCACGACTTTCTGATCCACCGTCATGCTTTTATAATCTGCGCGGTTCGTTTCCATCACTTTGACGTCAACGTGAACGCTCTGCTGCATCTTAGCCAGCACTTCCAGCCCGCGACGACCTCGAATGCGACGGTTCTTGTCGCTGCTGTCGGCAACGTCCTGGACTTCGGCCAGAATGAAGTCCGGCACGATCAGCTGGGATTCGATGATCTGCGTCTCGACCACGTCAGCAATGCGGCCATCAATGAGCGAACTGCTGTCAACGACGAGCGGACGACCGCTCTTCAGGTCGCGCTGGAATTCGACGTAAGGAATCACAAACCGGAAATCGTCCTTAGTCTGCAGCAGGAGTGACACACAGATATAAGGGAATGCCAGCAAAGTAATCAACACCACCGCCGTGTGGTATGGATGGCTCTGCGGAATCACGGGAGTCAGCGCCTGGATGAACAGATACGCCAGCAGGATTCCCACCAGCACCCCGAAGTAAATGCCGGAAATCACGTCGATCCGCTTCTTGCGGATCACAAGATCCACCACCGTGAAGACCTGGGAAATCGCCAGCAGGATGAAAAACGCAGTCGCCTTGTTGTTGCGGATCACACTGGGCATCGCCGCGCCGCCAACTGTGGCCTTGGGAATCATTACGGTCTGGCCGTTGATGTTCATCGGGGCCATCCCGGAATCGGATTGATCGACGTCGGACGTAATATACGCAAGAATAGCGCCTGCGCAGATCAGCAGGTAGGCTACCCGCAGAATCATGAGCAACATGAGGGGGCTCGCTTTAGTGGTAGTGAACTCGCACGGAACTTTGGTGAATGATCAGTCTGCTGCAATTTTGGCAGAAAATCCCTGCGAGGCAACTCGTTTGGCGGGCATGACCTGCATAAAAACAGAAACGGCGATGAGCCGCCAGGAAGCAGATCTCATCGCCGTTCTGATTTTCACCTACGATTCCACCCGTTTGCTGATCCATTTGGTGGAACCGCAGTTCGGGACGAATCCCTCGGGCGTGTTCCCCATATGATTCTGTTCGTCGCTGAACAGATTCAGTTTATTCAGCAGTTCTGGGCGGAAGGATCGACTCTTACCCGTTCGACACGCATGTCTGACGGGAGCCTGCTGAGTTCTTCAATCCGCACTGATCGAATTGTCAGAGGCGGTCAGAGAGTGAATCACGACATCCACTCTCTGTTTTACCGTCAGCATCTGTTATCACTTCGGGCAATCAGCTTACCCTTTCGCCGATTCGATATCAGTTGCAAGGGCAAGCACATGATGCCTGAACTGGAGCACAGCAGCTTGGTTCGCAAGCTGATCCGCATGATGAACCGCATCCACATCCGCTGCCGCAACCGAAGTTGCATTTAGGCAGACGGATCTTTGGGCAACGGAACTTTGGGCAACGGAGCTTTGGGCAACGGAATTTTGGCATCTTGAAGCAGCTGTGTCCACTGCCACAGCTGTCACCGCAGCTGTTGCCGCAGCTGTTGCCGCAGCCTGATGGTGCACAGCAGGTTGCTTCGCAAGCATTACCGCAGCCTGCTGGTGCACAGCACGTTGCTTCGCAAGCTGGTGCACATGATACTGGAGCACAGCAGCTGGCTGCTGCCGCTACGCCACAACCATTGCCACAGCCTGCTGGAGCACAGCAGCTTGGATCCGAAACTACGCCGCAGCCATTGCCGCAGCCATTGCCGCAGCCAGCTGGAGCACAGCAGCTGGCTTCAGCCGGGGCACAACAGCTCGGCTCCGGAGCACATCCGCATCCACTGTGCTTGTGGAACAGGCCAGCCTGTACGCTGCTCGCGATCGAGAATACGACCAGAGCAGCTGTGAGTGTAAACGCCTTCATAGAAAATCTCCTGGACATCGTTCTTTGAGTTACCGCCCGGATCACTTCGAATGCACACGCAGCATTCTTGTTTCATGAGTGATCTGACTTGTGACTCGCGGGGACCACCGCAATTGTTTTCGGACTGAATCGCTCCACTGGTGGAGTCGAACCGCAATGTTTGCCGGTATGTTTTTTGACAGGTGCCAAACGTAGCGATCGTAGTGATTGTGAAAGTGAGCCGGATTTCTCACCAACCTGAGAGGAGACAGGGAGCATCTCCATGCTGTCGGTTGCCAACTGACACTTCATCGGAGTATCCTCTTGACTGTGCGGAGTGTGTTCGTCAGGGCTTGGAAAAGGGGTCAGGAACCAATAGTGCGCAGCACCCTTCGGGCCATTTGGCTATTGGTTCCTGACCCCTTTTCCAGGCCTTGACAGAGCACTACGTTGTGACAGACATTGCTGTCCCGGATAACGGCAGGCCGCAAGTGACTGCGACACGGAAAGTCTCAGTCATGTATTAAGTATTCCTACGGACATTAGACTCCCGTACTACGAATTGCCTATTTCACATGACACCCCCACTCAATGACCCACCGACGGCATCACGCAGTTCCGTGGATGTCGATTTCAAAGTCGCGTTCACGCATCGCCTGAGATTTACCAGCGATGTGCTTGGTGCCGATTCTGACGTCCTTGCGGATTTGCTCGAATCTTCCGAATCCCGCACCCCCCGCGTCCAGTTCTGGCTTGACGAACATGTCGCCAATGCCAACCCGGATCTTCGCCAGCGACTTCATGCGTTCGCTCGCAGAAACAATCAGCGATTTCTGGTCGTCGGCAATCCGCAGATCGTGCCCGGTGGCGAGGCCGTGAAGAATGACGTACATGTTCTGGAACGGATGCTCAAGGTCCTTAACGAAGCGGACATGGATCGTCGCAGTTACGTCGTTGTCATCGGTGGCGGTGCGGTGCTGGATGCGGTCGGCTTTGCGACAGCAATCGCGCATCGCGGCCTGCGACTGATTCGCATCCCGACGACGACGCTGGCTCAGGCGGATTCCGGGATCGGCGTAAAGAATGGCGTAAACCTGTTTCAGAAAAAGAACTGGCTTGGCGCGTTCGCTGTCCCCTGGGGCGTGATCAACGACCGCGCGTTGTTGGAAACTCTCAGCGACCGCGACTTCCGCTGCGGATTTTCCGAAGCGGTGAAAGTCTCTCTGCTCAAGGATGCGAATTTCTTCCATCGCATTCTGCGCGATGCGGAAGCCATTGCCGCGCGAGGCGCTGCATGCTGGCCCGTGATTGAAGAGTCCGCGCAATGGCATCTGTGGCACATTACGGGTGGTGGTGATCCGTTTGAGATGCTTGAAGCTCGACCACTGGACTTTGGTCATTGGTCGGCTCACAAGCTGGAGGCGATGAGCAACTTTGAATTGCGGCACGGCGAAGCAGTCGCGATCGGTGTCGCCGTGGACACTGTGTACTCAAGTCTGGTTCATGGATTTCCCGCTGACGATGCCGACCGCGTGCTCTCGGTTCTGGAACGACTTGGACTACTCTGCGATCATTCGACCCTGCGGCGGACGGACGAATTGTTCAATGGCCTCGAAGAATTCCGTCAGCACCTCGGTGGACAACTTACCATTACCATGCTCGGCACCATCGGTCATCCCATTAATGTCCACAACATCAATCGCGAACGGATGACCGAAGCCATCCAGATTGTTGTTGATCGCGTCCTGGCGAGGTCGCGATAGTCCGGATCGCCAATGGCCGAGGCCAAAAAGCCTGTCCACCAACCCGGAAAATTCCCGCGTTTGCTCCCCTCGCTGGAAACGCAGCGCTCACCATGCTATTCTCCCGATCCAAGAGTTCTGCGGGGACGCTCCGGATGTCCGGTCGGTGGCCGATGCGGGTGCCCTCAACATTTGCTGTCTGGTAGGAAACATGGCTAAGAGTCGTCTGTCAATGCGTCGTGAAGTGGAAGCTGCTGAAGCTGCTGAAGCCGGAACGGCCAAGAAAAAAGCCACCCGAAAAACCGCTGGCGAAAAAGCCGAAGGCACAACAAAAAAACGTGCCAAAAAGGGTGACACGGACCCGGCTGCTCCAAAAAAACGCAAAGCGGCCAAGCCTCGCACCAAGCGGGCCAAAGAAGCCATGCAGCGGCGTCGGCTCATCTGGGTCGTGTATAGCAGTACAATGCGGGAGGAAGGTCGCTTCCTTTATCACGAGAAGGATAAGGCAGACGAATTGCTTGCCACACTTCTGGGCCGCGGCAAAAGACGCTACTTCATGCAGCCGATGAAGGAAGCGCTCAACCCCGATGGCAGCCCGGTCGTTCAGTCAGGTTCTGCCATCGCCGTTGAGGACGAAGAAGTTAAGATCGAAGTTGATGCCGAAGCGGCAGACGAAGTTGATCTCGACGCCGACCTTGAAAGCGACGAAGAGGAAGCTGAAGAAGCTGAAGAAGCTGAAGTCGAAGAAGCCAGCCCCGAGGTCTGATCAGTCCATCGCGCGACTTGTAAAAGTCGCGCCGCGTTTCCGCCGTCGCTTCATCATCGTTTCATTATCTCACAAGACGCATGGTTTGCTACATGACGCAACTCCTGGTCTCAGTGAGAAACGTGGCTGAGGTCATCGCGGCAATAGAAGGCGGCGCGGACATTATTGACGTCAAAGATCCGCACCGCGGTTCTCTGGGATGTGCGGCGCCGGATATGATTCTGGCAATCGCCAACGCCATCGGGCTCATCAAGGGCACAAGGCCGCCGTTGAGTTTGGCATTGGGTGAGTTGCAGGAATGGTTGTCCAGTGACCTGACTTCGCTGCGAAATGCGATTCAGGCAGCCATGCCGCAGTTTCTGAAACTTGGCCTGGCAGAGACGTGCACGGCGCAAGGCAGCGCATCGTGGATCGCCGAATGGCAGCGAGTGCGAACATCGATCCGCGGCACTCACGAGTGGGTTGCCGTCGCGTATGCAGATAGTGAAGAGTCACGTTCGCCAGGCATTGACGCGATTCTGCAGGCCGCCATCGAAGGCGGTTGCAGAATTCTGCTGATCGACACTCACACCAAGAATGGCACGTCATTGCTCGACCATTTGACTCTGGATGCCCTGCAGGTCATTCGTCGGCAAACAAGGGAACATGGCCTGAAACTGGCACTGGCCGGAAGCGTCGCCCAATCGGACTTGCCGTTGCTCCTGCAAATTCAGCCGGACATCATTGCGGTGCGAAGTGCCGTTTGTGAGCACGGCGACCGAACCGCGACCGTCAGCAAAGATCGTGTTCAGGCATTTCGAATCGCGATGAACGAAAGAGTTGATCCGACCGATGGGCCTGATCCGTGCGATTCGTCAGTCCGTCTGGTCTGATCTGTCAGGCGAATCCGCCACTTCCGCTAATGCTTGTGCGGCGTTCCCTGGATTTCCCGTGCCCGTGCCATCGCTTCTTCGGCCTCAAAGATCTTGCTGCAGCGCTGGTAGATGACCGACAGCTGCGTGAACGAAAACGCATCGTCCGGGCTTAGCTCGGCCACTTTCTTTGCGTGCGCAATCGCTTCCTCAAGACGTCCGAGTTTCTGAAGATGGACACCCAATGCCAGATGAGTCTGCACATGGCTGGGATCGATGGTCAGAATATGCTGCAATGCTTTGACGCAGCCGTCCAGGTCGCCCTGGTCCTTGAGCTTGCGAGCGGCATCGTAGAGTTTTTCGGGATTGGAATCAGACATAGGGAACTCGTTCAGTTTTCAGGATCGCGAAATGAAGTGGGATCACCGCCCGTATGGTAGACGATCCCGCCCCGACGACAAATGATGCCGTGTTCGTTCCCAGCCCCTGCGTAAATCGAGTTCCCCGTGGAACACAAGATTGCGTTTCATCAAACGGATCGAGCTGATCCGTCTCATCCGTTGGATGAAATTCCGCACCGGTCGCACTATCATTCCCGCAGCTATCGCAACGCCAGGCAACGGCAAGACACATGAAAGCGGCTCCATGAAACTCCGTCCAACGCTTATTGAATCCGCCGCTGTCGTGGGATTCTTCATCCTGGGCGTGTCGCTGCGAACTGCACTTCTGGAACGCGAAGCGGTCGAACACTTCGACGAAGGCATTTACGCCTCAGTCCTGTGGTACGACGGACAATTCCGCGAACCCTATCCAATGCGACATTTATTCGCACCACCGCTCATTTCCACGATGATGGAATTCTTCAGTGGGATCCCGGGACTGAGCCGGTCCGCTCCGTTTCTGCCATCCGTGCTGCTGGGGATTGCCACGATTCTGGCAATGTGGTGGCTCGCTCGGAGCTGGTTTGGTAAACCGGCGGGACTGTTTATTGCCGCCCTTGTCTCCATGAGCGACTTCCATATCCTTTACTCTCGGATGGCACTGACCGACGTTGCCTGCCTGTTCTGGATCGTCGCCTCGGTCGGCCTGGGAACCCGAGGTATCGCTAAGTCGTGCTTTCGTACCGCGGTCGCTGCCGGGTTTGTCTGCGGCCTCGCATGGTGGACCAAGTACACCGGCTGGCTGCCGCTCGCCATCCTGTGCAGCGGCAGCGGACTGTGGTGGATGTGGCAAGGCCGAAAACAGATAACTCTCATGCGGTTCACGGGAATTCTGGGGACGATTGTCGTCGTTGCCGTCGCGACCTTTGCACCATGGTGGTGGCAACTGCGAGATGTCGGTGGCTACCATGCTGTCGCGGCGACTCATGCGTCGTACCTTACCGGATGGTCGTCATGGACAAAGAATCTCTCACAGCAGCTCAGTGGTCAGTTCCTCCTTGACGGGTTTACAGGACAGCTCTCGCTGGGACTTGGTCTCGGCTTCGCGGGACTCCTGCGCTGGACGTCAGGCCGTTCCACATGGAACACGGCACTCGGCAGGCCGGATTCCAAAGATGCATTGACACTACCGCCCTTGAGTTTGATGCTCCGATTCACGGCGGCCGCGATTGCCCTTTCTGTGATTTCAGTTCGCATCAAGACGCCGTTGATGCTGATCTGCATCGCTGTCGGAGGATTGAGCGGCATGTACCTGTGGCCTGTGCTGCGGCGTGCATGGCAGCGGCGCGAACTGAATGACCTGTCGCCGACGTCGCCCGGAGCCCTGCCGCTTACGGCAACTGATCTGGAATGTGCCCCCACGATTGATCCAGCCCTGGGTTTCTGCACGACACTGACATGGTTTGTCGGCATGCTGATTTCCACGCCGATGTATTCGCCCTTCAGCCGACTGTTCCTTCCTCTGCTGGGCGCCATCTGGCTGGCGGCGGCAGGCGGCGTCGCATGGTGGCTGGAATCCAATCTCAGTGTCGCGCGACGCATGGTGGGAACCGGTGAGACAGCTCCGAAACGGACATGGGGACACCAGCTCGTATCAACGATGTTGGCGGCGGCGTTCGTCTCTTCGTTCTTTCGATTCGATGAAAACAGAGAATTGCAGTTCATCACAAAGGCGGAACTGTTCAGCACGTCCCTCTTCGCTGATCGGCGCTCGATCGTGGCAGCTGCAGACGACATTGCGGATGCATGTGTCAGAGACGCAACCGACATTGACGTTCCACTTGACGCCGTACCATTGAACATCGATCTGAACTCGATCACCCCGAGAGCACTGCTCGCGGCGGCCCAACAGGCTGTTGACGCCGCATCGAAAAACGCCGCTGCGAACCCAGTTGCATCGCTAACACCAGATCAGCGCAGCCGCACGAAAATGATCGTCTATGTCTACGGTGAACCGGCGCTGATGTTTCATCTCAATCAAACCGGGGTCATCGTATCACCCGTGAGTCACCTCAATCTTCGTGACCCTGGCAATTTGCCGCCAGCCATTCCGACGTTTCTTGTGTTCGGTCCAAACGCCAAGCGGACACCTGAATTCTGGGAACAACTGATGCAGCGCGTGGAACACTTCCGTCCTGTGGCGACAATGGAATATGCTCCGAGCCATGTGACGTTGCTGGATATGTTCGATCCCAGGTGGCTCAGGGACCATCCAGAAGCGATCATGCAGACACTGGAAGTGCATCGCGTGGAATGAAATGAGGGCCGAGTGAACCGCAGCGAAACACACCAATCTGACTCGATCCGAGTGCGATTGGGCCATGTACGCATCCTTATCGCTCACCGTCTTAATCTTAATCTTAATCCTACTCTTATACTCCGCGCGGTCAGATTTGAGGTTTAGTGAGCGGCAAGGCGCTAGCCGCCGGTGCTGACCGAATGCACAACCCGCGGCTAGCGCCTTGCGGCTCACTAAACAACACGTCCCTCAG
>JANOUN010000682.1:0-10039 GCA_031416875.1 Planctomycetota bacterium
TCTCCGGACAGATCCAGAATCTCCGGTGCCTGCGCCTGCATGCGCCATGCGAGTTCGTAGTTTTTGATGACAGCATTGATCTCGTCGTCGGCATGGTCGCGGCGAGCGGACTGAAGCTGATTCAGGCGTTGCGTCAGATCGTAGCGTCGCTGCAGTTCTTCAGACGACAACTGCGAATTGCGGATATGATCGATGGTCATCTGTTCGGCAGGCTGAAACGTGCGACCAATCGATGTCCCCTGGCAGACGGCTGGCAGGAATGCATTGGAATAGTTTCGCGGCCCCCCGTTGGCATCAGATGGCTGCAACGAAACGAATCCAGGCAGGCTTTGATTCTCAGTCCCCAAACCGTACAGAATCCATGAACCAATTGACGGCCTGACCAGTGAGGTGGCTCCGGTGTGCAGGAACAACGTGCATGGCCCGTGCGCGACACCTTCGGTGTGCATCCCATGCAGAAAACACAGTTCGTCCACATGCTGAGCGATATTGGGAAACAAGTCTGAAACCGCTCGGCCGCATTCGCCATACTTTGAAAACCGCCACAGCGGCTTCATAAGTTTCTGTTTGGTCTCTTTGCCGAAATCCCCGAATCGGACACCGGTAAAATCGATCGACTGGCCATCACGGTCCACAAGCTCCTGCTTATAGTCGAACGAATCGACGTGACTTGGACCACCCTGCATGAAGATGAAAATTATTCGTTTCACACGAGGAGCAAACATCGGACGCTGTTCGCTGACGGTGTCTCGGACTGCAGGTTTTCCGATTTCTGAAACAGAGGTCTGCGCCAGCATCGCCTGAAAAGCCAGCACACCGAAACCGCAGCTTGTCCGCGTGAGCAACTCACGACGTGATGGCAATATCGGTGGCATGATGCTGTTCTCCGAAAAGTACTTCACCGGTCAAAGCGTAATACGTCTTATAGGTTGAGGCGGACCTAAAAGGCAGTACAAAAATCGCTGACTCTACCGGATTACATGTGCAGCTGAAAAACCGAGTTTACAGGGTGAATTCAGGCCCAACGGGCCAGCGCTATGCCAGCCTGGGGCATCGCCCCTGGACGAAAACACAAGCGAGTTACTGAGCCCCAAAGGGGCGGCACTAATACGAATATCAGGTGAGGATCGCCCCGTTGGGGCTATATGAACATTGTTTTCAATGAAACCTGGGGCGTTGCCCCAGGCTGACATAGGACCAACCCGTTGGGCCTGAAGACAGGTCTTAGAAGACTATTCAAAACCACGACGGTTTAGGAAATCACGACACATACAATTCGGTAGAGTCAGGAAAATCGGGATTGAAAGATGCCTGTTCAGAATATCTGCTATTTCCCCTGGGCTGCCTTTTCAAAACCAGACTCCACCAGTTTATCAAAACCGGCCTTCAGCGGTCGAATATCATAGCCTTTGCCAGTCAGGGCCTGCGCACACTGCACAGCTCGTCCGCCTGCGCGGCAGTGGATGTAAACGGTTTTGTCTTTGGGGATTTTTGCTAAAGCCGTCTCCATCGTCGCGGCGTCCTTCAGAGTACTCAGCGGCACCAGAGTTGCATTATTCAGGTGTCCGTCGTTCCATTCGGATTCTTCGCGCACATCGATCAGGACGGCAGAACCGTCGGCGATTTTCTGTTTAACAACATCCAGCGCATCGACAGTATGGCCAGCGTCAGTGAACATCGGTTCCTCTTTCGGTTTCGGGGTACTCACGGTCTTTTTGGCTCCGGTAAAGACGGGGGAATCCGGATCACCGCCGGACTGCAGATACGCAATAAGGTCCAGCAATTCGTCCTTATTGAGCGTATTGATCAGACCACTCGGCATCATGGATGCTTTTGAGACCAGCGTCTCTTCAATTTCATCGCGGGACACGTTTGTGAGGTTTCCTGGTTCCAGCATGTTTTCGCACACCATGATCTTATCGTTGTTTAAATTGACGACTCGCCCCACAACCTGCTTACCGCTGTTCAGCACAAAGATGTTGGATTCGTACTGATCGGAAATCACCTTACTGGGTTCGATGATTCCTTCCAGCAGCGTACGTGCGTTGTACCGCCGAGCGACTGCCGTCAGTTCCGGGCCGACGAATCCACCGTCCCCCGCGAAGCGATGGCATTTGAAACACGCCGTGACCTGAAACATTTTCCGTCCGTTGTCAAAGCTGCGCCCCGTAAGTCCCGCTTCAACATCGGCCAGCAGGTCATCAACTTTCCATTCCCGCACCAGCGGTCGTGACGCCGCATCGACCAGATTTGCCGTACCCGTTGGTTGAGCTTCCAGCACCTCTTTGAGTTCCACTTTTTCTGCATCGGAGAGATGATCGATTGCTTCCTGACGAATGTTTTTGATAAACCCGGAAAACGAATTTCCGCCGCGGAGAGTTGTGGATGTCACAAACCACTGGAAGAATTCCCTGCGCTGTTGGATTGTCCAATTGCCCTTGAGGGCGCGCAGACAGTAAACATAGTGAATCTGTTCTTCCTGACTCGGCGCTTTCGCCAGCAATTCCAGCGTCTTTGCCGCCACTTCGCTGTCGTTCAGATACACGAGCAGACGGCAAAGTTCGCGATTGACGGCTGAACTTTTCGCCGGATAGCCGCGATTCTGAATGGCTGAGATATCTCGGGCCATCTGGGGGTCGGGCTCTCCCATGCGAATAAAGCAGAGTCCCATGACACGCAGCGCCGAAAGCATCTGAGACTCTGACAGTTTTTCCGCATTGAGCTGGCTCATCGACTGAATCAGAGGCAGTTGCAGTTCCTTCCCTCCGCAGCGTGCCACCGCCAGCAGTGCCGTGAGCTTTGCATCTGCGCTGGAGTTTTCCGTCAGAGCTTTTTCCTGCCACGACGCGACCGGCTGATGTTCCAGCGCGATGCGTGCGGCAAAGCGAAGCGTACGATCCTCGTGGCCAAGATAGGGCCATGCCTGAACGACAGCGTCCGGGGCATCCGCATGATGCAGTGATTC
Organism: Planctomycetota bacterium; assembly: GCA_031416875.1. GTDB lineage: Bacteria > Planctomycetota > Planctomycetia > Planctomycetales > Planctomycetaceae > SXXK01. The sequence goes on from JANOUN010000682.1 coordinate 2,966, forward strand.
CAGTTTGCGCCGAACATCCCGCAATTCACTTCCCGCATCTTTTTCAACGACAACTGGTGCCGTGGATTCTGCCCCCTGATAGGTTACGCGATACAGTCCGGACTGAGTCTTGCGACCACCGATCGTGAAGTACATCGCCTGATCAGAGGGATTGATCACCATATCCGTGACCGGGAGCGGCGCTGCGGAAATGAATCGCTCTGCTTCGCCTGCGAAAGTCGATCCGTCGGCCTTCAGATGCACGGCGTATATCACACCGTAACTCCAGTCGCTGATGAAAAGTGAACTCTGATACTTCGCGGGGAATTTTGCACCGGTCCCGAAGGCGATTCCCGTAGGAGAACCCTGGCCGATATCCACGACAGAGCCCAGACTGTCTGGATAGTACGCCGGCCATTTGCCGGTCCCCGAACGCCAACCGAATTCAGCGCCGCTGGTCACATGATTCACACGCGTCGGTCGATACCAGGGAGAACCGACGTCCCATTCCATATCAGCGTCGTAAGTGAAGAGTTCACCTTCCGGATTGAATGCGATGTCGTACTCATTGCGAAATCCACTGGCGACCAGTTGCCAGTCCTGACCATCGGGGCTGACCTGAGCGATCCAGCCACCCGGTGCGAGGATACCGACCGCATGACCGCCGGCATCCCACATGCGTGGCAGCAACTGGTCTTCATCCCAGTTGCGCGGGACGCGCGAACTCGAAAAATCCGTCGGTGGAGTGTGGTTTCCACAGCACACGTAAAGTGACTTGCCATCTGGTGAGAGCACAATGGCGTGAGGCCCATGTTCGCTTCCGCCTTTAAGCAGTCGTAAATGTTCGGCGGTGTCGTACTGATCATCACCGTCCGTATCGCGAACTCGATGCAGCCCGACACGCGATTCTTCATTGATGTTTGTCATCACGTAGAGACTGTCAAAGGCACACAGCAAACCCTGAGCCATCCCCACATCCACATTGATAGGTTCAATCTTTGGCTCTGCACCTGATCCCTTCGTCTGTGGAGTCACTCGATAAAGCTTTCCATACTGGTCGGACACGATCAAGCGTCCCTTGGGATCCGTCGTCATGCAGACCCAGGAACCCATTTGTTCACTGGGCACCGAGTACAACAATTCCACTTCGAAGCCGTCAGCTATTTTCATACTTTCGACCGGTGTCGCCATCGGGACCGGTGCCGGATCATCGCTGAGCTGAATGGCATCAATCAGCATGTCGCCTTTTTCACCGAGCGGGTCAATACGAATGGATGTGACTGGCGACTCAGTGGTGAAGTACAGCTTGATACTTCGCGCCTCTCGTTCTGAACCACGCAGTTCGCCACTGACAGATTTCTCTTCACTGGTACCGGGTTCGGATTCCGTTGTCCAGAAGACCTGAAAGTTCGTATTGCCTTTGAACTTCGCGGTCATGGTGATGCGATGTTGGCCGCTGCGACCATCGACTTTGGCTGTGAGATGCGGGTCATTGCCATTGGAGCGAACTTTCAGGTGGCCCTCCTCAAGGGACAATTCAGTTTCGCTGTTTGGTTCCCAGCCCAGGGGCTCCTGATCGAAATCCCAGCGAGCAATTTCTTCGGCGATTGTGATTCCGGACGCAAGCACGGTCACTGCCACAGCACTCAGCATTGGCAGAATTGAACAACGCAAATTCATGTGAAATACCCTAGGGAGCAAGCCGAACAACGATCCGAGGCGTTTCGGTGACTGCACGGCGGTGGGGTGAAATCAGGAAGGAAGCGACTTTGCAACGAGCGGGCATTTTGACGCGGCTTCGCATCGGATTCAAGCCAGTCGGAATGTTCCTTCGCAGGATGGACATTCATGTCCGTCGGATGGCGATGAAACCCAGCCGAAGCGAAGATTCTTGTGTCGTGACAGCCGTTCGACAATGGAACGATGCTTGGTAAAGATCTCGGACATGAATGTCCAAGCTACGGGAGTCGCAGTTCTGAATTCCTGCGATTGACGCTGCGGTAAGTCTATTACTGCCGCTCGACATAGCCGTCAATTCCTGCTTGATCGATATGGTCCAACTGTTTTCACCAGACTCACAGACCTTCCTGAATCCCGAATCCGGAATTACCGCAACTGGCTGCCGCTCGAAACAGGCGAAAAGCCACTGATTGTGGATTGTACAGGTCGTTCGGAACGTACGGATCAGACCTGCATCCGGGTCTCAGCTTAAAGCATGACGCTGGGCGGTCGATAATGTGGACATGACTGAGCCCGCTCCACAATCCAGCGAGTTTGAAAGAAACTGCCTGACAGTCTTGAACTGCTACGCGGTCCGCGACGCAGCAGCCAAAGCCACAACCGGCGAATATGCCGGATGGCTCGATCGAATTCAGGACGTGCCGGGAATTGAAAAGTTGTCGCTCACGTCCATTCACGGATTCCTGATTGCTCAGGGGCTGATTCGCTTTGAATTCACGGGCCGCAGTGTCGGCTTGCAGTATCAGCTCAGCACCCAGGGGCGGGAATCGCTCGTTCGCGAATCCGTGTATCTCAGCGACGACCCTCGCTGCGAATCCAACGGTCCGGAAGGCGAATCTGTCGGGCAGGCGGCTTAAACATCCTGCAACAATCCGGCGGCATCGATCGGAAAATCGTACGGATCTCCAGCGAAACGCAGGTGCTTCCACTTCTGAACGTCGGCAAAATAGGCCTCAGAAACACGGAGCCGCGTCAGATGCAGCGTGTCGGAAATCTGGATGACGCGTGCGTTTTCCGGTTCAATCATGCCAATGGTCTGCAGGGCCGAATCAACTGCAGCGGCGTCAGTCGGCAATGTGATGGGAATCATGGCCGCTTCCGGATGCATGCCAGTGATACAGTTGATGCGGGTGGATTCAGGATCGATCTGATCGACGCAACGTTGCGTCGTGAATTCGGCCATACCAATCCCGGTGGCGTTACCGTACGTTTCCTTCGTCAATGACCGTACAAGAATGCGACGACAGCGCGTCTGATCCTGTGACGTCGCACAGTGATCGTTGAACTTGCGACCGACGACATTTGCGTCCATTCCCACTCCGCTGATGTTCTTGCCGATGCGGTCCACGATGAGCAGATCGACATCGTCAAACGGCAAACGCGGAAGCCACCGATTGGCAAGGATCAGCAATTCTGGTTCACGGCGGGAAAAATCTTCGGGCCTTACGGCTTCAATCAATGCAGTTTCGTCTTCCGCGTTTTCCAGAATCGCCATGCCTCCGCACACGCGACAGACCTGCAAAACCCGTTCCGCCACCGCTGTCACGATCTCCGAAAAACTCGTCGTCAGAATCCCACGATGATAAACCTTTGCACCCTCATGTTTGCCGAGACCGATGAGCATCATCTTATGCAGACCGGATTCGACGGGTCCCACAAATCGCGTGTGCGGCTTGACGCGACCGACGACAAATACATGATCCGCTTCGCTCGCGTATTTATCAAAATGTACGGGCAGACCGTTGGATGTCTGAGCCACGATCACGGTTTCCATCGTGGCCCGGATCGGGACGCCGATGGACTGTTCCGTGATGCCCAGACTGCTCAGCATCCGCACCTGGCCTTCCACCGTTCCACCGCCGTGACTACCCATGGCAGGGACAACAAACGGCAACGCGCCCAGGGAGGAACAGTACGCTGCGATCTCGCGCAGAATGAGTCCGATATTGGCAATCCCGCGGCTGCCCGCCGGAATGGCAACGGTTTGTCCCGGACGAATCAGCTTCTCAAGCTGCAGCGACTGCATCTGGTGCCGGACAGTCGCTGCGATATCCGCAACGCGCGGAGTGTCGAACGTCTGAATCAAATCATACATTCTTGGAAAACGAACCACTGACAATGCCTTTCATGTGTTTTCGAATTACGCTGAACAACGCACTAGGCGGTTTTGAGTTCAATCGGCAATTCATCAATTTGAGCCGCCAGTATAAAGTCATTTAACGACAGACCCTGAATCGCATGTGTCCAGATTTCAATTGACACATTTCGATAGCCGACCAGATGCAGATCGGGATGATGGCCTTGCGCTTCAGCGACTTCCGTGACTTTTTCGAAGAAATCCATGCCTGCCTTAAAATTCCTGACGATCCACGTCCTGCGAATACGGTCAGGACCGGACAACAATTCCCAACCCGGGAGTTCCTTAAGCTGGGCTGCAGCTTCCTCCACGGTCATTTTCGGAATGCCTCCCTCGCAGGGTATGCAGCGCGTTGAGCAAAGTTCGGTACGAGACCTGGATAAAGATTTTGTCATGTTTGCGGGCCTCCAGCTGGTGTCTCTGAGTCGGGTGTCATTCCTGTCGCCTGAAGCTGCATTTCCAGATCTTCTCCAGAATGCGTTTCTCCGGGGCAGAGGCATCAGCCGACAATACGGAATACAGCGAGCGTATACGGAATACAGCGAGCGTGCTTTGTATTCTCGGAACAACCAGGCTTCGCGTCAATCAGTCCATTGCTTTGGAATCGACGCAATTGAGAATCTGCCACGGCCTGGCTAGAATGCCACCATTCGACCATGAAAAATCTCAGTTCGACCGTCAGCCGACGGTCATCCGCAGGAGCGCGGTGTTCCATCTTGTCTATCAACGCCCCCACAATCACCGCCAGACTCACGGATGCTCAACATCAGGCGGTCGAGCATTTTGAAGGTCCGCTGCTGGTTCTGGCTGGGCCAGGGTCCGGAAAAACCCGCGTCATTACGCACCGGATTGTGCGTCTGCTGCAACGGGGCGTTCAACCCGATCAAATTCTGGCTCTGACGTTCACCAATAAAGCCGCGCGCGAAATGGGAGCGAGGATTGAACGTCTGCTTGGCGGCATGCGCGTCCGGGTCAGCACGTTTCATCGATTCTGCGCACGCCTCCTGCGACGCTGGCCGGAACATGTCGGCCTGAAGGACAATTTCACCATCCTGGATCATTCGGATCAGGTGACGCTCATTCGCCACATCATGAAGGAAGAAAAACTGGACACGGTGTTCCATGATCCGGGTCGAGTCCTGAGCCGCATCAGCCGTGCTCGCAATGACATGATCACATCGGAGATTTTTCGGCAACAGTTTGAACAACGCGTCGGCAATCCACTGGACGCGATTGTGTATCAGGTGTTTCCACTGTACGAAGCACGTGTCCGCCAGCAGAATGCCGTAGATTTCGACGACCTGCTGCTGCACGTTGTCAGACTTCTGGAAGACGATGAACTCATTCGCGAACAACTGGATCATCACTTTCGGTTCATCCTGGTCGATGAGTATCAGGATACCAATTTCGCTCAGTACCGCATCGTACAGGCGATGTCGCAGTTGTATCCGAATCTGTGCGCGACGGGCGATCCGGATCAGTCAATCTACGGCTGGCGCGGAGCACGGCCTGGAAATATCTCAACCTTCGAACGTGATTTTCCCGAAGTGGAAATCGTGTCGCTCGACCAGAATTTTCGCAGCACAAAAAAGATTGTGCATTGTGCGGATCAACTCATTTCGAACAATCGCCGGCCACATCGTGGCAGGTTAATGACCGAAAATCCCGATGGCCAGGCCGTGCGGCTGTTGCTGTTTGAAGACGCTGATTCCGAAGCCGACGGGATCGCGACGGAGATCGCCGCCCGCGTCAAAGCCGGCGAACGGACGTATGCGGATTTTGCGATCTTCTATCGAGTCAACGCGCTTTCGCGGTTGTTCGAGACCGCTCTCTCGCGGCATCAGATTCCATTCCAGGTCGCTGCCGGCTACTCGTTTTATGAACGTGCGGAAGTGCGGGATCTGGTGGCTTATCTGCGGCTGATTGAAAATCATGCCGACGGTTCGGCGATGGAACGGATTATCAATCGCCCGGCGCGTGGGATCGGCAATACTTCGCTGCTGAAACTTCGCAACCATGCCCAAAAATACGGCGTGAGTCTGTTTGAAGCGGCCTGCGAGGCAAGCTCCGTGAACGGGCTCAACGGTCGCAGTCGCAAGGCGGTCGAGGCTTTTGTGGATCTGATCCGGAAGCTGCGCGAGCAATCGGCCGATGGGCGCGTCGCACCTCTTATCGAACGCCTCATTGCCGACATCGATTATCTGTCTTTGTGGCGTGAAGAATCGGATGAAGTCGATATTGATCGAGCGGCAAACGTGTTCGAACTGATCTCCGCCGCACGTCAGTACGATGCCTCCGGTGAGACGGAAGACGACGATGAAGCTGACACGGTCACCGACGACGATCTGCTCGTCTCGCTTCCTGGCAGCACATCCGATCTGCCGTCACTGCAGGGGTTTCTGGAACATGCGACACTCAGTAACGAGGCGGACAGTGTTGATCCGAGCCGCGGGGCCGTGACGTTGATGACGCTGCACGCGTCCAAAGGACTGGAGTTTCCGGCGGTCTACGTCATCGGCATCGAAAGTGGTTTGATTCCCCACGAACGCGCCGTACGCGAAGGCGATCCTGCCAGCTTTGAAGAAGAACGGCGATTGCTCTTTGTTGGTATTACCCGTGCAATGCAGGAGTTGACGCTGACACAGACGTCCGAACGCACATTTCGCGGGATGCGGCGCACGACGATTTCCAGTCCGTTTATTCCAGAACTCCATGGTGCGATTTCGCGTGAGTCATCGGTCGCCGCCCCGCCACAGATCACTCAAGCGCTGCTTGATCAACATTTGGAAAAGGCCAGACGTCGGTTTGCCGCAGCTCAGGCAGTTGGCGACAGAAAACTGATTATGACAGCCGCGGAACTGGCTGCCAGGAACGAGCTGCCGGGAGAGCACACAACCGAGAACGCTGGCTCCCTCGCGATGGCGTTTCGCGAAGGCATGCAGGTCCGGCATCCTCGCTACGGTCGCGGCGTCGTCACTGAGATTGCTGGAGGCTCTCACCGCGGCACCGTCACGGTCGAATTCGAAACCGACGGCGAAACCCACACCTTTGTCGCCAGTCGCTGCCCGCTGCAACCCATCGGTTTGGGGTAGTGCATCTTTGGAGTGCTGCGACTTGTCGCAGTTTTTTTAATACGCCGCGCGGTCAGATTTGAGGTTTTGTGAGCGGCAAGGCGCTAGCCGCCGGTGCTAGCCGCCGGTGCTGACCGAATGCACAAC
>JANOUN010000683.1:0-4770 GCA_031416875.1 Planctomycetota bacterium
CGCTCCGCCGACTCGCATTCCTGTCTTCGACGGTGCGAAAACAACGCCATGCCGTCGAAGCTGTAAGCCGCCTGTGATAGTATATGCACGATGTATCCAATGAATCTCAGTCGGCGGAGCGACTGAGCTACGTAGTACCGATCTGCATCTCCGCTGCCTGGAAGAAGGACACTTCCGATGTCCGACGAATCTCTGTTTGACCTGCAGTACTTTGATCGGCGTCAGGAGTACAGCGTTGTCTTCAAACGATTGCCGCACTGGGCGCAGGCGGGCACAATTTCGTTCATCACTTGGCGAACTGCGGATTCGCTCCCCAAAGCGGCCCTCGCACGACTCAATCGGCGGCGGCAGGAATTGCTTCGGCAACATCAACTCGACCCTGATGCCGACTGGAGACAAGAACTTGCAAAACTGCCTTCAGCCGTGGGAGAGCAACTGCATTGGGAGTTCTTTTCCGCGTGGGACAGGCAACTGGATCTTGCCGCTGGTGCCTGCGTACTGCGCGAACCAGCATTGTCTGAAATCGTGATGAACAGCCTGCGGCACTTCGACAACGAACGCTACATTCTGACCGATGCGGTTGTCATGCCAAATCACGTGCACTTGCTTGTCGCGTTCCGCGATGAAGATTCGCTGGTGACGCAGTGTACGTCATGGAAGCATTTCACAGCGACGCGGATCAATAGATGGCTGCGGGAGAACGCCACCACCGTAATGCTTCAAAATGGATTACAACCTCCGTCATCCGGAGAGTTTTGGCAGGTCGAACAGTTCGATCGACTCGTTCGAAGTGAAGAAGATTTTTGTCGCTATCGCTACTATATCGCGGAGAATCCACGGAAAGTTCGCTTGGCCGAAGGATGTTTTCAGTGTTACACGAGAATCGATAGATGAACGTAGGCGATGTCGCTCCGCCGACTCGCATTCGTGTCCGAGCCTGTGCGAAAACAGCGCAGCGGCGCAGTGGCCAGAATCGGATCGTGAAGGGATGGCTGAGTTGGTGCCAGGGAATCTCAGTCGGCGGAGCGACTGAGCTACGACAACGTCGCTCTGCGACCTGAATTTCGCAGCCGGGCGATTGCGATTGTGGCCGCGAGTCCGATTGCTCCGCCGATGCACATCATCAGGCTGAATGCTCGCAGGTCGCTGGTCGTCAGGATCCATCCGGCCAGGCCAGCGATGGCGAGGATCAGGAAGAGGCGTTGGCAGAAGATCAGTGGCTTGCCGTTGCGGCCAGGGCCGATCAGCAGCAGGATGCCGATGACACACAGGACCAGCCAGATCAGGCCTGTGCCTTTGCTGATTGAGTCTGAGGATCGGACGTCGAGTGACAGCGTCGGATTGCCGCCGACTCGCAGGAAGTCGATCTGCTGGCCGTCGGTGGGGATGTCGAATTTGAGCGAAAGCAGTCCTGTGGGCGTTGCTGTGCGTTGTTCAATTTGCTGTTGCTGAGTCACATACAGGCTGAGACTGTCGTCCATTTTTTGCGGTGACGCTGCCTGCGCCAGCTGCTCAGCTTTGTCGATAGCATTGAACGACATCGTGGCGTCCTGCGGCTCCAATTGTTTTCCGGAATTCACCTGCCCGGCACGACGTTGCATCAGTTTTGACCGACTGAGTTTTCCTTCAATTGCAACACCGTCCTTGCCATTGCGGCTGCCTTCCGCCGTCTCACGCTTCGTGTCGAACTGTGCTGGTTGGGTGCTGGCTTGCGGTTTTTCAGCGTCTGCCTTGGCTCCTCCGGACTTTTCGTCGCCGGACTTCTTGCCAGCCTCTTTCAATGATTTGGTTTCCTCTGATACTTCCAGATCCTGAATCGTGATCCCAAAACGGAACTCGGCGTCCGGTGAGCCCTGCTGACTACCCTGCTGACCGCCGCCGGAACCTGACTGAAAGCGCCCGTTGTTCTCAAAGAACAAGACGCTGTTGCTGTAGTTGTCCCGGTTCTGCCCAAGTTCCTGCTCGTACAGAAATCCGTTGCCGGTGATTACCTGCTGCTGCAATTCCTGCGGGGCCTGATTGGCACTCAATTCATTGTTGATCTCACTCAGCTTGCTCAGCACTTCTCCTCGCTGCCGTTCCACGCCCGGATCATTGCCTGAATTACGTTGCAGCTTATCCGTCGCAGTCTGCAGTTCCGACATCGCTTTACTTCGAGCATAATTGCCTTTGACAGACTTCACGTTCTTCAGGAGTGTTGCAGCCTGCTCCACATCGGACAGCAGGTAGGCATCCTGTAATTCCGTGGATGCTGCGCGGATGACGTTCGTCGCTTCCGGATCATCCACCAGCGTCGCCCGCCACGATTCCGGCACATAGACGGTCCACCGATTGCGAGACACAGAAATACCGAACTCCGGATCATCCCGAAATTCAGGAAATGTCGGCACAGGTATCGTCAATCGGCTGCTTTTCCAGTCGTTCCGAATCGACGCGGCAGCATCGTCAAAGCGACCTGCCAGGGCAAAATCGACCTCAAAGCCTGACGCCAATGCGCCGGACTGAGGAATCGGAATCAGATGCCGCACAGCATCGCCTTCGCCTCGAATGACGACGCGACTTGGCCGCCCCTGCACAAGGCAATACAGCAGGCGACTTCCCTGTGGCAGCACCACCGGCAGAAACTGTCGCGACTCGTTCGTCACCTGCAACTGATGTCGGCTTCTCCAACTGCCGTCGTCGGCAATCACCGTCGTGTGAGTCGCCAGCGTGACAACGGCTGGCGCGACCTGGAATTGCTCCGGATACACCAGATTCCATGCGGCTGTTTCGGGACGCAGTTTCAGCACTGCCACAGCCTGTTGCAGCAACTGTGGCGGAATCTGAGTCGTAATTTGTTCCGGGCTGACCCTGTCTTCCGGTTGTTCGGCACTCGGCTGAAGCAGACCGTTGGATTGATTCACCAGGACCCAGAAGTGTGCCTGTCCCGATAACGTCGACGGGGCTCCCGAAGGAACGACAATGCTCGGCACTTCACTGCGGATGACGCGATCTGCCGGCAATGGCATACTGGCTGTGCCGAGTACGAACAGACGATCGGTCACCGGCTGCTGAAGCTGCATGATCACTCGCGTTCGGCCGTTCCCAAGATCTTCGCGATTCACCCGGCGCTGGCCGGGGACATCGAACGTCATGATCGATGCGACGCTGGTGGGCAATTCGACGGCAAAATGATCTGCGGCGGCTCGAGCGATTTGCCAATTCAGTGCGAGAGTGATCTCAACGGCCGTTTCCGTGACATTGGTCACAGTCACAGATTCACCGATCAGCGTCGAAATGGCCTCACGCAGCTTTACGGACAACGGGCCTGGTCGAACCGCGTTGCTCTGAAATGCCAGTGATGGTGAGGCCGGAGCGATTTCACGGTAGGTTGGATTCACAGCGGCTGCTGACTTCGCAGTCCAGTCACTGCCGCTCTTGAGCCCGGCGCTTTCCGAAGCAGCATCCAGCCACACGGCCAATTCCGAATTTGCCTTCGTCGCGTTCATGACGGCAGGCGGCTGCAGTTTGAGCAGGGTTCGATCAACATCGCGATTCATCTGGCCCTGAACCGCAACCTGCATCTGGCCGGCACGAGCATCCATCAACTGGATGCTGAGCGTGCGGATTTCGGCGTTCGGATTGTCACCATCCACTGCATCGGAGAGATACCAGTCCTTCAGTCCGGTGGCTGTCACATCCAAAGCCAGAAATCCCTTCGGCACAGCAATGTCGATGCGAGAACGAGGTGCTCCGGTAACTCGCAGCGTCATGCGGCTGCTCCAGAGCTGACGCTGTTCCTCCAGACGCACGGCGTGCATTGATTCGACCAGCAGTTCATCGGCGGTTGGTGTCACTTTGACTGTGACGGCGGCCGGATGTCGCGTGTACCGCCATGCCAGCACCGATCGACCGGCAATGTCATCGCCTTCCGGAGCAGGAGCTTCATTGGGGTTGATCTGTGTCACGCCGGAGAGCGAAGCAGAACGCACCTGAAACTGCGAACCAGTCTTCAGAATCACAGTGCCAAGATCTCGACTGGCTCCTTTGACCATCGAGATCGGCACGGGAATCGATGCCATTGCTCCTGCCGTGGGAGCCGGTGCGTACAACTGCAGCGTTACTTTCGTCGCATCGTTGACCGCGCGTCGCAGTTGCAGCTTGACCGTACGAGTCGTATCAGTATTTTGAGCAGTCCAGCCAGCGACGTCTTCGCCCGTGACGGACTGCACGGAGTAGCCTTCCGGAATGGTGATGTCCAGTTCCAAGATTTCCCCCTGACGACAGTTCACAGCAACCGTGGTGCGGAGCAAGATGCCGGAATCCTGTACGGACATGGCGGAGCTGACCGTCGCGTGGAATACGACATCGCCGGCGACTTTTTGAATCGTCGGCAGCCATTGCAGGCGAACGGTCGATAACTGTGCGATCGGCAGAATGACTGTGCGGCCTTCGCGACGATACACATTCGTGCGTCCGTTAACTTTGGCATCAAGTCCGTCAGCAGGCAGTATCCACTCCAGCGTTCCCGCCGCAGCATCCCGCAGCGGCAGGTCGGCTCGGCCAAGTTCGCCTTCGACAAGTGCGGTAATATCAAACGAAACATCGACAACATGAGCACCTTTGCCTGTGACCTGCACGGCGTAGGCCGGTCCTTCGGGAGCTGGCATCGCGGCGTTGAGGTTGGCGATCTGCTGTTGCTGCTGCGGGATTTGCTGGCCCGCAAAATTCTGAATCGCACCCGCCTGAATTCCAACTACGAGCGGCTGCACGGAGCCGGCGTTGCCATCG
>JANOUN010000684.1:0-2531 GCA_031416875.1 Planctomycetota bacterium
GTCCGGATGGAATTTCACGTCCGCCTTGCGAAACAGTGCGCTTGCGCCGGTAATCATGTTGTACCGATAGGTGGTCGGCGGCAGAGCGAAACCGCTGAAAGAATAAAACGTCTCTGTATCTTTGCGACGTCCGTCAAAGCCTGCGGCGGTGCCGATGCCGGGAAATTCCACTTCCCGCACAAACGAGCCGTCCATTGCGTGCAGTCGCACCTGCGTCTTCGCGTCCTTCAGGTAATCGCAGACAAACATGTTGCCGACGATTCCCACGCTGGCGAGCGCGTTTTCGGTTTGTGGGATGATCTCCTTCCAGTTCTCGCGAGCTGGTTTCTTCAGATCGATCGCGATAACACGCCGCAGCGGTGCATCGACGTTGGTCTTGAAGTACAGGACGTGATCATCGTTGTCGATGAATGAGTATTCATGTTCGAAGTTGTCGATCAATTCGTAAGGCAGGCCGTATGGTTCCGTCAGATCTTTGACCACAATGCGGTATCGATCGTCGGTGCCGACCCAGACCGTAATGATCAGATAGTGGCCGTCTTCGGAGACACTCAGCTGAAATCCCCAGTCCGGATGATCGGGACGTTCGTAGACCAGAACATCGGACGACTGCGGCGAGCCGACTCGGTGGTAGTACACTTTCATGTTCGTATTGAGCGACTGAAATGCGGCACCTTCTTCCGGCTGCGGATAGCGGGCGTAAAAGAAGCCATGGCTGTCCGGGGTCCACTCCGCCCCGCTGAATTTCACCCATTTCAATTCATCGTCGAGCACTTTCCCGGTTTCGATCTCCATGATCTTCCACGTGTTCCAGTCAGAACCGGCATCCTGAACTCCGTAGGCGACGAAACGACCATCATCGCTGAACGCTGTTCCGGACAGAGCCACCGTGCCGTCCTTCGACCATGAATTCGGATCGAGCAGCACTTTCGCTTCGCTGTCGAGCGTGTCCTGCCTGAACAGCACGTTCTGATTCTGCAGCCCATCGTTGCGCGAATAGAAGTAGCGACCACCGCGTTTGAACGGCGCGCCGATCTTTTCATAGTTCCAGAGTTCTGTCATGCGTTTCTGGATCGTGGCTCGCTGCGGGATGGAATTCAGAAAGTCGAACGTGAGCTTGTTCTGAGCTTCTACCCAGTCAGCGACGTCCTTCGATGTGCGCACATCGTCTTCCAGCCAACGATAGGGATCTTCCACTTTGGTGCCGTGAAAGTCATCGATTTGCTCGACTGTTTTCGTCTTCGGATACACGAGATTTGTTTCCTGCGCCGACAGCGACTGAGACACAACGACAACTCCGGCAATCAGCAGCCAGGCAGTCAGGACAATACGATTCATTTCGAGCCTCCGGGGATACCTGCGAGTCCAGGTTCAGAACATTGAATGATTCAGGACCGCACAAGAAAAAGCGGTCGCCGTTTTATACTGCACGGTGGGCCGAATGTTTAGCCTCCGCGCCCGACACCGACTCAGGCTGGTCCAAGAGCAGGATTGGCAACAAACGGAATTCATTGGAGCTCAGAGTATCATTCAGGGTCGCTGACCAGTGCTATGTCACTGATGGATTAAGGGGTGGCCGGGGTTGGAGGGCGCCAGCCCGAAACCCCTGGGCTTCCTTCGCTCCGCTCAGTCCAGCCCCGGCCACCCGATCCATCAAAGCAAGAGTGACAGAGCACTAGGTTTTCCAGCGATGACTGGACCCATCGCTTGGTCCGCCACCCTGGGTTCAGCAAATGAATTTGGACCGCATGAGGCTTGCCTGGCCAAGAATCTTCCAAAATACGCGATTTTCTGACGACCGGAGGTCTCCGATTGACTTTAGTCCAGACCTTGTTAAATTGCGTTCCAACATCATTGATCGCGTGTTTTCAGCAAAACAGGACTTTTGGGCTCATGGGACGTACAGAACGACAACGTGAAATTGCTCGCCGCCGAAAGCGCAAAGTTGGTTTGGCTAAGGTGCGAGCACGACATGCCGCGTCCAAGAATGAAGCCGAAAAGGCACTGTTGCTGGCCAAAGCACGTCGAATGAGTCCGTTTATCACGTTGGATTAGACCACTGCAGTCCGATCTGAATGAGAAACGGTGGATTCGCCAGTTTGGTACACGACCACCGAAGAGACACCCCAGAAACGGCGAGCGCCAAAAGCGTTCGCCGTTTTTTTGTGGCTAGTGCTCTGTCACTGATGGATTGAGGGGTGGCCGGGGTTGGAGGGCGCTAGCCCGAAACCCCGGGGCTTCCTTCGCTCCGCTCAGGAAAGCCACGGCCACCCGGTCCAACAAAGACACAGTGTCAAAGCACTAGTATGCCGACACCTGGTACACCATGAAATTTCAAAGCGAAACCAAGGAAGGCACGGCCATTCTGCGTGGCAAGCTCTGGCTTCGCGGCGAGGCGGAGCCAAAGGATTGGCAAATCGAAGCGGCCGATGCGACTCCGAATCTGAACGGAAGTCCCGGACTGTTCGGCAACTCCACAGACGCTGAATTCTTTATTGACAATGTGCAGGTGACGGCAAACTAGTGCTTTG
>JANOUN010000685.1:0-7347 GCA_031416875.1 Planctomycetota bacterium
TGTCCAAACGCTCCCAGTGTGTAAACGTACTCTCCATGGATCAGCGGAGTCGCCCGCGGCGAATTGCCGTAGTCCAGTTTGCCGAGTGCTGGATAAGCATGTTTCCAGATCGATCAGCAGCCTTGCGTCTAACCCAACTTCATCCAGCGCAGCTGAGATTTCAGCCAGCTCTTTCGTAGTGAATGATGCTTTGACGAACAACGTGATGAATGGCACAGGGTTGCTTTCACCGATGACCCGTAAATCGCCTTTTTTGACTTTACCGCAGCCTTCCAGAAGTGGTTCGGCGTAGCTTGAAATCACAGCCGCTGCTTTCACATCGGCTCCCAGTTCCATCAAAGTCACCGCCGCATTGCTGCACGATGGAGATGTCTCAACAGGGCTTGGCAAGGCAACGTGACGATCCTTCAGAAATGCCATCGGAGCGGCGTACTTTTCATCGCAGTCCACAGGCCCGAACAGGATGCGATAGCCTTTAAGGTCGTCCACGGTCTTCGCTGGATCGCTGCTGCGAACGACAAACAGGCCCGTTTGAACGACTTGATCCTTCAAGTTCGTCAGGCGGGCCAGCGGCTTTAATTCCAGCTGAACTTCTTTTGCATCTGACAGCACGACCGAGTGCTTTCCGATAATCAGATCTGCCGTCCCGTCGGATTTTTCCATTCCCGCCTGAAGCGACTCGGCCCAGACCACTTTGACATTTCGTCCCAATTGGCTTTCCAGAAACTTGCCAAGCTCTTCGTACTTTCGCTGGGCATAACCTTTGACACAATCACAAGCCAGCGGTGCGGCCATGGGATCCATCACGACCAGGGTCAAAGCAGTCTCGCTGGGATTGTCTTCGGCGGCAGAACGATTTGCATTGCCGCTGATCGCAATGCAAAGAATCAAACATGAAGCAAGCAGACTTCTCATTCTGTTGCTCCCTTAAGAGCGGCTTCCGTTTCTGCTGAGACTTTGGAATCAGCCGCTTCGGCTTCAACAGCCACAGCTTCAGGTTTAACCCGCTTGTAACGATTACTCCCAAGCACTCGCTCATTGTGCATCAGCGTGATCGTCGCTTCGTCGTCGCTGACAAATTCAATCTTGTACTCATAGTACTGAATGTTTCCCTGAATCTTTGAAACAAACAGCGTGTTGCCATCCTGACGGATGCACTCCCAGCCTTGTTCGCTCGACGACATTGAGCCACCCTGAGTAGTCAACTTGCCATCCGCTTCAAAATGGAGGTAATTCGCTGAGTACGGATCACTTTGAATTCGCAGCAACGACAACTTTGCTGCACCACTGGCAGCACTAATTCTTGCAGCACCTGTTTTCGCCGTGAAGTTCTTTGCTTCATTTTCTACCGCTGGCGATTTTCCATCGAGCGACCATTCGCCAACCAGTTTTTCACCCCAACCTTCACGAGCAGCTTTTGCCAGCATTTCATCGGACGTCAACTCCGGCGCTTCTGCATTCGGCACAAGGACACAGATGTGATCCTTGTCAATATTCATCATGTAGTACCGATCCCGCTTCGCATCGAAACCCAGTGCCACATGTTTGCACCCGCCGCCGATTTTCGCTTTACCAACCACGCCAAGCAGCTCACCATCTTTTCTGAATCGCTTGATAGTGCCAATGCTGGATTCCGCCGTCAGAATGTCGCCATTATCGCAGCAGCGAACATTCATCGGGTTGCAACAGCTTCCGAATCCATCGACCGCTTTTCGATCACCCTTACCGAAATCTGTCTGACGATTTCCGTCGCGATCGAGCAGAGCAACCTTGAACTTTGTGTTCTCTGCCAGCACCAGATGTTCATCTGTCGCCTGAATATCACACTGTCCGCAACAACCCCCAAGCGAGCTGACAACTTTCGTTGGTTCAGAGAACTCGTGCGTCATTCGCCAGACTTCGTATCCTGTCCCTTCGACCGCGTTGCAGCACAGGAAAATGTCCCGGCTGGTCACTGCCAGGGCTGTAATTCCGAGTTTACGGCTGACCGCAGCATCGCTGGAATTCGCACGACCTGCAACTTGCTCCATC
The DNA here is from genome assembly GCA_031416875.1 of Planctomycetota bacterium. Lineage (GTDB taxonomy): Bacteria > Planctomycetota > Planctomycetia > Planctomycetales > Planctomycetaceae > SXXK01. The sequence continues at coordinate 2,032 of JANOUN010000685.1, forward strand.
GCCTTCAACTGCGTCTCATAGAGCGACTTCTGTTGTTCGTACGTCAGCATTCTCCGCTTGTCGAGTTCCGTCAATTCCTCTTCCGGCTTTTCTTTCAGGGCCGCGATCCGCTCCTCAATCCGAGTGACCTGATCACGAAAGCGTGACGTACTTTCTTCCACCTGCTTCTTTGCGGCTTCTTCGATGCGTTGCCGGAATGAATCCATATCGCCGATATGCGGTGAATCCACCGTCGTCAGCAACTGGCCATCGGCACTCACATGAGCCACCCTGCCCGCACCAGCCACGAAGATCGATCCGTCTGCAGCGGCATTCAAGGCCGTTGGCTTAAACGGCAGATCCACTGCACGCAGCAGCGCGCCGTCCGGTGAATACACCTGCAGCTGCCGGGGCGACGAAATTGTCTTCACCTGTTGTGAGCCATCGTCATTCATCACATATTGCACGCTGTCGCCACCGACACATGCAAGCACGTTGCCATCCTTGTCCAGGCAAAACGTATTCAGTTCGACGGGCTTCCCGTCGCACATCGGCTTAATGATGCGGGACTGCTTGTGAGTCGTCGTGAAGTCACTGCCAACAGCCTCTTCCTTTTCACCAGCATTTGCTTCAAATGCCCCGCCAGACCACACCAATGCTGCCAGTAAAATCGTTCCGATCCGATAACCAAAAGCGCACATGCGAGCAACTCCTGAAATGAGATGGACTGATACCGACAGAATCTACCGTGCGTCGGAGTCGTCAGCTTACCCTTACGACATACCGTTCGTAAATCCCACGGGGCTGAAATTTTCTGCTGAGTCGCTCCTCGCAATCACCGTTGTGAGACAATCATCTCCCGACGGTTCGGAATTTCATTGCTGTAATCTTTGGTTGCGTTCCCTCGCCTGTTTGTGGATGACGTCTTTTGCCTGCAGCAGACGGGCCGGCCAGACGAAAGCCGGAGCGTTCGATGGGTCATAGCCCTGCATGTGGCCGTCAAGCCTTGTGATGGCTTTTGTGTAGCGCAGTTCAGTATCGCGAAACACTTCGCGACAGAGTGCCGCAAGTTCCGGATCGTAATCCAGCAGTTCTTCGCGGGTATTCACATGATTGTGGTCGTGGTCCTCTTCACGATTGTTGTCGAACCATGACTGCACTCCTTCAGCGAAGTATTCGTGATGATTCACTGACGCATATTTGCCTTTCCACAGGGCGGCACTCATCGCTTTTTGGTACGCTGCTTTCAATCGTGGATCAAACGTGGGATCCACATTCACGAGTCCGCGCAAATGGATATTGTGGGCAAATTCGTGGATCAGAATGTTCTCAGTCGAATACGGATCGCCGGGGTAGTTCAGCAGGTTTTCTTCCCCGCACGAACAGTACGGATCTGTTTCAGATCCACCCATTCCACGAGCCCTCGCGTCCCAGAAGTCCTGCGCCGTGACGCCCTCAGCCTGTTTGTTGTCCTCCGACTGGGCTCCCATCCATTTCCATTCTGGCAAATCCGTTGTGAATTCATGTGCACCGATGACACACATTCTGGAGCCGCTCCTGATCATTGCATCTCGCACATCCGGTCGTTTTGCCAGCAGCATGTTGACCAGAAAAGCGGCTTCCCTCATGGCGTAATCATTCACGTTCGCGGAGGCCACGATTGGGTATCCGTCGGCGCTGACATACTTTGTGTAGAAGCCCGGCACTTTCAATTCCGTCGGCGGTGCTGTGATCTCCTGCGCGAAGGAGAATGGCGCAGGAGCCGTGCAAAAGATGAGGGCAGTGAAACTGATGACCATGCGATGACGAGCGAACATTGGAACTGACTCTCTGGAATATTGCATTGACGTCACCAATTGAGTGATTGAATTGTCAGGGTCTCCTGGGTGGGTTGACTCGATTATCAATGCAGGTCAGAGAACCGAAACTGACGTATTTGGATGGAGCCGCAGCAAAACCAAGGTTGTTTAACGAACCACCCGCCCGGAACGAACGCCGTTCATCAGATCTTCAATCTCTTCGCGTGAGGCGAAGTTGCAGTCGCCAACGACGGAATGTGACAGGCACGATGCGGCGGTGGCAAACTCGAGCGCGGTTTGCAGCGTGAACTCAGGGTGCGTGAGGCCATAGAGCAGACCCGCGTCAAATGCGTCGCCGCTGCCGACGCGATCAACAATGCTGCGGATTTCGCAGGGCTGGTAGCGTCCGTTCTGCAGCGGCGCCTGATACACCATGTCGCTTTGAACATCCAACAGCATCGCGCCCCAGTTGTTATGACTGGCTGAGATACCCTCCCGCAGCGTCGTCGCGATCATCCGCAGATTTGGAAATGCATTCGCCATGCGACGTGCCATCATGGACGCTCGATCGGTATCGATGCCAGCCGATCCTGCGGAGTTTTTGATCGCCTCCGGTGCGGTCACACCCACCAGACGAAAATCTTCTTCGCTGGCCATGAGCAAATCGACCAGCGGTATCAAATCCCGCAGCACGTCACCCGCCAACTGCTGTGGCGGTCGAGTGGGATCCCAGCGCCAGAGTTTGCTGCGAAAATTCACGTCGCACGACACCGAGACGCCGCGCTGCCGAGCCGATCGTGCGGCGTGGAGCGTCGTCTCAGCCGCGGTCTTTGACAGCGCGGGAGTGATACCTGTCAAATGCAGCCATGACGCATCTTTCAGAATGGTGTCCCAGTGAAAATCATCCGCTTTGGCCTGGCTGATGGCACTGTATTCGCGATCGTAAAAAACGCGGCTGGGGCGCTGGTTTGCTCCCATTTCGACGAAGTAAATTCCAAAGCGTCCGCAGTCCGTGATGCGAATATGGTCCACCCCGACACCGACACTGCGCAGGCTGCCGAGGCATCCGTCGGTCAGCGGCCCGTCCGGCAACGCCGTGACGAAGTCGGCGCGACAGCCGAGTAACGCCAGCGCCGCCGCCACATTGGCTTCAGCGCCTGCGAACGTGACATCGAGCGAGCCCGGCAGTACCTGCCGCAAACGCAGCATACCCGACGGTGCCATCCTCGCCATGATTTCGCCAAAAGTCACAATGCGAGTCGTGTTGTGTGACAGTGTGCGAATCATGCTGCCGTGGTCCTGTGACTATTCGCCGTCGGGTTCTTCGAGGTAGGTGTAACCGTTCAATGCTTCTTCATAGAACTTCACAAACTGACCTGCCATGTTGTGGTCAATCCGGTTTTCCCGGACGGCCACTTCCACCGAAGCCTGCAGTCGGTTAATCAGATCGCGGCCACGAAACTGCACGTAGTCCAGTACTTCGCTGACCGTTTCACCTTTGATGATCGTATCCAGCACCACTTCCCCGGAAGGCGACAGGTCGACATGCACAGCGTTCGTGTCGCCGAACAGATTGTGCAGATCGCCGAGGATTTCCTGATATGCACCGATCAAAAACACGCCAAGATAATACGGGGAACCGTCGTATTCATGCAGCATGATCGTGCGTCGCACGTCGCGGCGGTCGATGAACTGATCGATTTTCCCGTCCGAATCGCAGGTGATGTCGCTCAACACCGCATGTCGCGTGGGTCGGCTGTCCAGTTGATGAATCGGCATCACCGGAAACAGTTGTTTAATCGCCCAGGAGTCCGGGCAGGATTGAAACAGGGAGAAGTTGCAGAAGTAATTGTCCGACAACAGCTTGTCGAGTTTTTCCAGTTCTTCCGGCACATAGTCGAGCGTGCCGGTAATCTGCCAGATGCGGTGACAGAGGGCGAAATAGATATTTTCCGCAAGGCAGCGCTGTTCCAGTGAGACATATCCGGTGTTGAACAGCGTCATCACGGTATCGATCGATGTCTGCGCGTCGTGGTAGGATTCCAGGACGTTTCGCTGATTCACACCCTTATAGCTTTGATACAAATCATGCAACGACTGTTCGGATTCTTCCGGAGGCGCGAGGGCAGCCTCGGACGTGTTTTCGCCCTGCTGCGAAACTCCCAGCACGCCGAAAATCAGGACGCTGTGAAACGCTGAAATCGCGCGACCACTCTCCGAAATGATATTTGGATGCGCCACGCTGGCTTCGTCGCAGACCGTCTGGATCGTGTACACGACGTCACGGGCGTATTCTTCGAGCGTGTAATTCATGCTCGATTCAAAGTTCGTCTGCGATCCGTCGTAGTCCACTCCCAGACCACCGCCCACGTCCAGGTACTTCAGCCCCGCGCCGCGACCAACAAGTTCTGTGTAAACTCGTGCGGCTTCATTCAAAGCCGCTTTGACCTGCCGAATGTTGGTAATCTGGCTCCCCAGATGGAAATGCAGCAGCGTGAAGCAATCTTCCATGCCGCGTTTCTTGAGTTCATCCAGAGCCATCAGAATTTCATTGGCTCGCAGACCAAACTTGGAACGATAGCCGCCGGACGATTGCCAGCGTCCCGAGCCTCGTGCGGCCAGCTTGACCCGCATGCCGATTTGCGGCCGGACATTGAGTTTTTCGGCATACTTCAGGATCAGGTCGAGTTCGGTATACTTTTCGACGACCGGAATTACGTTCCGGCCAATCTTCTGCGCCAGCAGAGCCATCTCGATAAACTCTGCATCTTTGAATCCGTTGCAGATGATCGGCGTCTGAGCTTCCGTCATGGCAACGACGGCCAGCAATTCCGGCTTGCTGCCTGCTTCCAGCCCGAATCCAAACTCCCGTCCGTATTCAACGACCTTTTCGACAACTTCACGCTGCTGATTGACCTTGATCGGATAAACACAGGCGTAGTTGCCTTTGTAATTGTGTTCCTTGATCGCGTCGCTGAAGGCTTTGTGGAGCACAAACAGGCGATCACGAATAATGCCGTTGAATCGCAGCAGCACAGGCAGATCAAGTCCGCGCATCTGCAGGCGTTCGACAAGTTCCTTCAGGTCAATCGAATGCGTTTGATTCCGGTCAGGATGCACCTGCACGTTGCCGTTCTGACTGACGGAAAAATAGCCGTTGCCCCACCGCGGGACTTCATACATCTCGGCTGCGTCAACCGAATTCCAGTGCGAAGGTGATTCATCAATCATTCGACAGCACGCTCCAGCGTAATTTTAAAAAGGGTTGAGATTTCATGAGTGGCGCGGCGCCAGGAGTCGGTCTGAATACCGATGTTCTTGTGTGCGGCAAGGCGCTAGCCGCCGTTTTTTTCAGGTATTTCTGCTATGTACACCGGCGGCTAACGCCTTGCCACTCACGATCCTGGAGTATCGGGACAAACTCCTACAGGGCTGTTGACTTAATACCAACCCGAAGCGCCAGCTAGGCAGAAACGGCTGAATTCCTCGCTGGCGCTTCGGGTTGGTATGACCATGAGCCCCAAAAATCACTAAATCA
>JANOUN010000686.1:0-2924 GCA_031416875.1 Planctomycetota bacterium
CAATGCCGATGGCAGCACAAGCGGCCCCGGCAGTGGCTCCAGCAGCAGCGACTCCTGCAGTACCTGCGGCTGCCCCAGCCGGCGTCACAATCAACGCCCCCACGGTTGGAACGTTTTATGCGGCCGCCAGCCAGGAGGATGCACCGTTTGTGACTGTTGGCACTGTGGTCAAACCGGACACCGTCATCTGCATGATCGAAGCGATGAAGGTGTTCAACCAGATTCTGGCAGAAAAATCGGGACGCATTGTCGAGATCCTTGTGGAGAACGGGGATGCGGTTGGTTTCGGCCAGCCACTGTTTCGCATTGAACCAGCGTAATTGGACAGTGCCAGATTCAGCGAATCGGCGTTTGCGACCGGGATAAGGAAACATATCGGCGCGCCGGGCGTGTCAAACCCCGGATTGTTCCCCGTCGCTGCATCAGAGGACTAACGTCCCCTGCTCGCCAGGTTGATACCCGAAGGTTCAGATTCAAAAGTTTCACGTTTTCAGGCTTCTCAACGGTTATCACATGTTCCAAAGAATTCTGGTTGCGAACCGCGGCGAAATCGCCCTTCGAATCATTCGGGCGTGCCGCGAACTTGGAATCGAAACGGTTGCCGTTTACAGCGAAGCTGATCGCGGCGCGCACTATCTCCAGTTGGCGGATGAAGCATGGTGCATCGGACCTGCTCCGGCATCCGACAGCTACCTGCAGATCAACCGCATCATCAGTGCGGCGGAAATCGGCAACGTCCAGGCCGTGCATCCGGGTTATGGATTCCTTGCCGAAAACGCGCACTTCGCGGAGGTCTGCCGCAGCTGTAATATCGAATTCATCGGCCCGCCCGTGCTGGCCATGCAGCAGCTCGGCGACAAAGTGAGTGCTCGTGAAATTGCCATGAAGGCAGGCGTCCCCTGCGTCCCTGGCAGTGACGGATTGGTCGCTGACGTCGATGACGCAGTCAAGATTGCCGATCGCATCGGCTACCCGGTGCTGATCAAAGCCACGGCGGGCGGTGGTGGCAAAGGAATGCGCGTGGCGGGTAATGAGATTTCGCTTCGAGCCGGACTGCAGGCGGCTTCGGCCGAAGCGGAAAAGGCGTTCAAGAATGCCGGCGTGTACATCGAAAAGTATGTCGAGCGTCCGCGACATGTCGAAGTGCAGATCCTGGCTGACAATTATGGTAACGTCGTGCATTTGTTTGAACGCGACTGTTCGATGCAGCGGCGTCATCAGAAGCTGATCGAAGAAAGCCCGGCGCCCAAGTTGCCGGAAGAAGTCCGCCAGCGTATCTTCGAATGTGCGGTCAATCTGGTCCGCGAATCCGGATACACGAATGCCGGCACATGTGAATTCATTGTCGATAAGAACTACAACTTCTACTTTATCGAAGTCAATGCCCGAATTCAGGTGGAACATCCGGTGACAGAACTTGTCACCGGCATCGATCTGATCAAGCAGCAGATCCTCGTGGCTGCAGGAGAAAAACTGCCGTTCACTCAGGCAGACATCCGCCACACTGGCTGTGCGATCGAGCTGCGAGTCAATGCGGAAGATCCGGAGAATAATTTTCGCGGCAGTCCAGGCACGATCACAAAGCTGCGGCTTCCTGGCGGTCCGGGCGTGCGATTTGATTCACATGTTTACGAAGGGTACACGATCAGTCCGTACTACGACTCCATGATCGGCAAGCTGATTGTCCATAAACCAACCCGCGATGAAGCCATTCAGTGCATGCGTCGCTGTCTGCGCGAATTTGTGATTGAAGGCATCGCCACGACACTGCCGCTGGCGAAACGTATGTTCAATCATGCCGACTTCGTGGACTTTTCCGTCGATACGACGTTCGTGGAACGGACGTTTTAGTTAGAACCCCTAACAAAACAGGTAGCTGGATTCGCAAGAATTCAGAAATGGGGCTGAATTCTTGCGAATCCAGCTACGAAGAGAAATGGGGCTGAATTCTTGCGAATCCAGCTACGAAGAGCGGTGACAGCCTGGTCTCCAGCGACGGGATCACATTTCATATCTCAAATCTGATATTTCAAATCTGAAATCCTGAAGGAATCCTGTTCATGTCCCACGGTATAAAACGCGTCGCCTTGTTGTTTGCCGGCGGTCCGGCTCCGGGAGCCAATGCGGTTATTTCGACATGTGCCATTTCTTTTATTCGAAATGGAATTGAAGTCGTCGGAATTCGGTACGGCTATTCCAACCTGATGGAATACTCACCTGCCACGCCGCTGGTGGAAGGCGTGCATTACAAGAATCTGACGGAGCCATCACTGCGGCGCACGCGCAGTAAAGAAGGGATCATCATCGGCACGGCTCGAGCGAATCCGGGCAAGCATATCACGGCTCCGGAACATCTGGAAGACCCGGAGAAGGCCGCTCCCATGAAGCGTGTCTACGACGCGCTGCGCTCCATCGGCGTGGATGCCCTGGTCTCGATCGGCGGTGACGATACGCTCAAGACGGCAAACAAACTCAAATTGTACCAGGATCGATTGCCGAGCGACCTGAAACGCATGCCGGTGGTGCATGTGCCCAAGACGATTGACAACGACTATATGGGCATCGACTTTACGTTCGGATACTTCACTGCGGTCGAGACGCTTGGCACGGAGATCCGCAATCTGCACGCGGATGCGGAAGCGGCAAGGGCGTACTTCATTGTTGAAAGCATGGGCCGCAGTGCCGGATGGCTGGCGTACGGTGCTGCCATCGCTGGTGAAGCCAATATGGTCTTGAGTGTCGAAGACATGCAGGGGAAATATCTGTCGTCTGAATCAACACCAAAACGCAGGGTCATGGATACTGAGATGGTGATCCAGAAAATCGTGCGGATGATGCGTCATCGACAGGAGAAAGAGGGCAAGGAGTACGGCGTGGTGGTCCTCGCCGAAGGCCTCGCAGAGTTTCTCTCCGATGAAATTCTG
>JANOUN010000687.1:0-11696 GCA_031416875.1 Planctomycetota bacterium
ATCCCCATCACGCCCTTTCAGGGCTTCCACGTTTGATATTGCCGTTTCCTGGGGCGATGCCCCAGGCTTTCACATTGTGCCGCGTTGCGGCAAACCGCTGCGGTAGCACGATCCGTGCCGACGGAACAAACCCCGGATAACTCAGAAGCCCTCAAGAACCCGACTTTTGCGCACGCCAATGCGGCTTCCACGACTCTGATCTCAGAGCAGGGAAAAGTGCGCACAAGCTCCTTTTGATCGCACGAGGTGTGCTCATGGGCACATAGTTGTGCAGGGTCAACTCCACAACTGTTTCCATCAACTGACGACTGTGGTCTTTCGCCGAGTTCCAGACACCGTTTTCACCCGATCTGTGACAGTCGAACGACGTCAGTTGAGAACTGAGCGTCGTATGTGAACATGGTCCTGAATTTGCTCACAGGCACAGTCAGTGTGTGTCAGGAATGTCGTCGAAACAGCGTCCACCGAAGGGAGTCATTGAATGTGGCAGAAAGTGTTTGGGACAAAGACGTACGCGTTCGTGATTGTGGGGATCATGCTGATCGGAGTCATTCCGGCCGCGCGTCAGTTGCCGTTGATTGAACTCCAGGATGACCTTGCAACATGGCTTTCCAAAGATGACGAACACGCCCGCGCGCTGCAGAAGTTGGAGTCGTACTTTCCACCTGAAGAGCGCATTCTGGTTTCATGGGACACGAGTTCGCTGTCGGATCCGCGAAGCCAGGAGTTTCAAAAACGTGTGACCCAATCGCCGTACATCAGCAAAGTCCGGACCGCAGCGGATGTCGTACAGCAGATGACACGCTGGAAGGTTGATGAAGGCGAAGCTATTCGGCGATTGACCGGCGTGCTGATTGGTCAGCAAAACAAGGTGCCTGCGGAATCGACCGCTGACGCCGTCACTGTCGAGCCGCGTGTTTCCTGTGTGTTGACGTTTTCTGCAGAGGGGATCGCGAACCCGGAAGCGTCAATGAGGGCCATTCAGGCGGCAGCAGTGGAGAGTGGTATTGGAGCCGAGGAGCTTCACGCCGATGGGGCGCTGGTCACCAGCCTCGCGATTGACCATGAAGTTCTGAAATCGACGTGGAACTCCGTGGATCCATTTCAACGTCCACCGGTGTTTGCCATTTCTGCGCTGGCCGGAATCGTGCTGTCATTCATGTTGCTGCGAAGTGTGCGAATCGGCCTGATGGTTACGGCGGCGGCGTGGTTCACTGCGATCGTGACCACCTCTCTGATTCCCGCAGTGGGCCATACCATGAACATGGTGACGATCGTCATGCCGACTCTGGTTGTGGTGATCACGATTTCCGCGGCAATTCACGTCGTCAATTACTGGCGACATGCGGCGGCGGCGGGAGCTGAGAATCCGATTCAGGAAGCGATACGGACCGGGTGGTGGCCTTGCCTGCTGGCCAACGCCACAACCGGCGTCGGGCTGCTGTCGCTCACGATCAGTCGGCTGGGGCCGATCCGTGACTTCGGCTTGTTCTCCACAATTGGCACGCTGGTATCCTTTATCGTCGCGATTGTCGGAATTCCGGCCATGTTGCGGTTGTCAAATGTTCGGCCGGGAGCGAAACGGAAAGTGAGCCCGCTTTGGGGCCATATCGCGGAGATGACCTGTCGGCACAGGAATGCCATCGTCCTGAGTGCAGTCGTGCTGGGACTTGGCACTGGATTTGGATTGCAGTGGCTGAAGCTGGAAGTGAAAGTCGGCAGTTACTTCCCTGAAGATTCTCGTCTGATTCAGGACAGCCGATTTCTGGAGGAGAATGTCGGCGGAACCAGTTCATTCGACCTGCTGGTTCACTTCGACGAGGACTACGGTGAAAGAAAGTTCTTTCTTGAGCGGATGGAATTGATTCGAGAGATCGAGGATGCCGTTCGTCAGCACCCCAGCATCAGTGGCGCAATTTCTCTCGCTGACTTTCAGCCCGTGCACCTGCGGCCCGCATCTCGTGAGCAACGGCAGATCAGGATGAATTATGCAGTGAGGAGTCGTCGCACAGAAGAAGAGATCAAGACGGACGAGTTGGCGTCGAGCGCCGAGTACCTGGCTCCGCCAAAAGATCCCAACTTCATCTGGACAAACGATGCCCCGCTCGACGAAACGTGGCGAATTACTGCGCAAACACACATGTCAGGGGATCTGGACTACGCGGCGGTCATGCGAGACCTTTCTGAGATTCTTCGGGAGAAGACGCAGAATGCGCCCGGCCTGTGGTTCAGCGTGACGGGAGCGGTTCCCGTCTTTTACCGGGCTCAGACGGCCCTGCTTGACAGTCTGGTCAACAGCCTCGCACTGACCTTCGTGCTGATTGCGATCACGCTGATGTTTCATATGAGAAGCATACGTGCGGGGTTCCTGAGCGGCCTCCTCCTCGTTCTTCCTGTCGCCGTGGTGTTTGGTTTAATGTCGTGGACTGGTCAGGTTCTGGACATCGGTACGATGCTGACCGGGTCGATCGCCATCGGGATTGCCGTGGATGACACGCTGCATCTGATTACCTGGTTCCGGATACCGCTTCGGCAGGGAAAAACGCGCGAAGAGTGCGTTGTCGAGGCGCTGCGGAACTGTGGCATGGCGATGACGCAGACGGCGCTCGTGATCGCTCTGAGCCTGCTGCTGCTGTATCCCGCCGAACTCCTCCTCATTAGTCGATTTGGCTGGGTGATGGCGGCCCTGCTGGGTGTGGCGTGGCTGTCGTCCGTAGTGGTCTTGCCGGCTTTGCTGGCCGGGCCGCTCGGACGGCTGATTGAGAATGTCGAATTTCGATCCCGGACTCCGGAAAAATCAGGCGAACACAGTTCTTCTCCCGTGTCCCGCAGTCACCACCCGGAAGTCTGCCAGCCTTGCGGAGGGAAGACTGCGTAATTTGTGATGAAACACGGAATGACTACGGACCGTGAACAATTTGCCATGGCAAACAAAAACGCCCGACACAGAAGACTGTGCCGGGCGTGTACGTGTTTTATTTAACGTCAGGGGTGTTGAATCAACCGAATTCCGGACGCCGGCGTTCCAGTTGTTCTTTCAGGCGAGCCACAATGCTGGAGTGCATCTGGCTGACGCGGGATTCTGACAATCCCAGCGTGTTGCCGATATCCTTCAACGTGAGTTCTTCGTAGTAGTACAGGATGATGATCAGGCGTTCGTTGCGATTGAGTCCTTTGGTGACCAGCCGCATCACATCCATTTTCTGGATGCCCACAGTTGGATCTTCGCACTTGATGTCTTCGACCACATCAACTTCGCGAACGTCCTTGTAGCTGTCAGTTTCGTACCATTTCTTTTCGAGGCTCACCAGATTGACTGCACTGGCGTCGGATTTCATCCGTTCGAATTCCTGAATCGGCAAGCCCATCTGCTCGGCGATTTCAGCTTCTGTCGGCGGACGACCCACACGAGCTTCCACGAGCTTTCGTGCGGCTTCAACCTTACTGGCTTTGCTGCGGACCAGACGTGGAACCCAGTCCATCGTACGCAGTTCGTCGAGCATCGCACCACGGATACGCGGCACGCAGTAAGTTTCAAACTTGACACCACGGTCCATGTCAAAGGCTTCGATGGCATCCATCAAGCCAAAGACTCCGGCGGACATTAAGTCGTTCAGATCCACGCCTTCGGGCAGCTTCGCCCAGACGCGTTCGGCATTGTATCTGACCAGCGACAGATACCGCTCCATCAAGCGGTTCCGCAGCTCCTGATTGCTCTGATCCTGCTTATACGCAACCCAGACATCAGAAACATCTTCATTGACCTTGGTAGCCATTCAATCCTCCGTGACGAACAGCAAGTGCCCGAAACCCAACATCGTGACGTATCGTTGAGTATCGGTCCGACTGGTATCGAAGTTCAGTAAAATCGCTACAACAGACTCTTTCGGCAGGAATCCTGGTGACTGATGTTACGAATCCGCAAAACAGACTCATAAAACCAGACTCGTATTTCCCGGCAAACAGTGTTGTTGCGATTCCTTGAGCTTCGAACGGCACTCCGCAGCGTTGTTCGATCTGTTTGTTTATTGCTTGTAACTCTGCCTTGCTGATATTCGTCCCGTATCATCAATGGACCTCTTCGGCAGGGAATGCCGAAGCCCGCTGGTACCATCAAAGACAAAGCGTCATTGTCCTCTTGAGACTCAGAGTTGCTGAATCTGCGATTCAGAAATCTGTGTTCATCGAGACAGCAAAACGATCGTGAGAATACTTTGCACTGCTGACCTGTGGTTTCCAAACTCTGAATCGTCCATGACTCAGAGTTCCTGTTCTGACCAGGCCAGACCGATTCGCGTCTCAAGTGATTCGTGTGCCGGTTTGGCGTGGCGGGCGGGTTGATATCGCAGGCCGGTTTCTGCTGTCCAGACAGATGGAACCACGAATTCTCCGCTTTCGATGGAAATGTCCTGTGTTCGGCATTTTCAACCGGACACCCGGCTCAAGGTCGGCAGAAAGGATCGCAATGCCGGATTCAGGACCACCTGTTGCGTATGGGAAATGCAGATTCTGCAGAAATGGAGAGCTGTCGGCTCTGAGTTGGACGAACTGCCCGTAGCTCGCGCGGTGGGACCAGCGGCGATTCGCCGCCCCGCCCCGCCATAATCGACGTCTCATGTCTGCGAGTCAGGTCTGCTGTGTTCGTTGCTCCCACCCTACTGCTCTGTCAGCAATGGATTGATGGGTGTCCGGGGTTGGAGGGCGCCAGCCCGAAACCCCGGGGCTTCCTTCGCTCCGCTCAGTCCAGCCCCGGCCACCCGATCCATCAAGCCACGACTGACGAGGCACTACAGCATTGAATCGCGTTCGAGTAGACTACTGAGCAGCCTGCCTCGCCCTGCGTCGGACCTTGCGGGCGTTCTGCTGGCGTTTGCGGCCTGAACAGGCATGGATCTGTACTGAATCATGGTGAATTTGTCCGGACTCAATCCTCCTCAACGTGAAGCCGCGTCAATCCTGTCAGGGCCGCTGCTGGTCCTTGCCGGCGCAGGCACCGGGAAAACCCGCGTCATTACGTATCGCATGGCCAATCTGATCGCGCACGGAATTCGCCCGGATCGAATTCTGTCCGTGACGTTTACGAATAAGGCCGCCAAGGAAATGAAGGAGCGGGCCGTTCATCTGATCGGACGACAGTTCAGGCAGCGTCCGGTGGTATCGACGTTTCATGCGTACTGCGTGCGCGTGCTGCGAGAAGACATCGATTCGCTGGGTTATCCGAAGAAATTCGCGATCTACGACCGCAACGATCAGGAATCCGCCGCCCGCACAGCTCTGCGAGACATCCGCCTGGGAGACGGAGCGATGAAACCGAGTGATCTGATCAACCGCATCAGTCGGTGGAAAATGATGGGAATCCAGGATCACGAAGCCAGCAGCAATACCGAAACGGATTTCGATCTGATCGCGGCGATGGGCTACAAGCGGTATCAAAAGCAGCTTCGCGCCTGCGGTGCCGTGGATTTTGATGACCTGCTGCTGCTGACGGTCAAACTGTTTCAGGATTTCCCGAACGTGCTGCAACGGCACCAGTCCAAATTCGATCATGTCCAGATCGACGAGTACCAGGATACCAATGGAGTTCAGTTTCAACTGATTGAAGCACTCGTAAAGCCGCATCGGAATCTGTGTGTGGTCGGCGACGATGACCAGTCCATTTACGGCTGGCGTGGTGCGGACGTGGAGCACATTATCAATTTCGCGGGCCATTTTCCGGGGGCTCGCATTGTTCGGCTGGAAAACAACTATCGCTGCACCGACAAGATTCTGGAATGTGCAAATCGCCTGGTGAAGCACAATCGGCAGCGGCACGACAAAACGCTGATCCCGCACAAAAAATCGGGATCACCCATTCGCATCCAGGTATTTGATGACGAGACAGCGGAAGCGGAAAACGTCGTCAGCGAAATCGCCTATCTGATCAAAGAACTGGGCGTGAAGGCGAAACAGGTGGCCATCCTGTTTCGCACCAATGAGCAGCCCCGCGTCTTTGAACAGGAGTTTCGCCGGCAGCAGGTCCCGTATCTGCTGGTCGGTGGCCAGTCGTTCTACGACCGCCGCGAAATTCGCGATCTGCTGGCCTACCTCAAGGCCATTGACCAGCCGCGCGATGAAGTGAGTCTGCTGCGAATCATCAACACACCGACACGCGGTATCGGGGCGACCACGACGGAAAAAGTGATCCAGATGGCGGTCAAGAAAGGCACTGCTTTTTGGGATATCCTGCCCGAAGCCAGCGCCGCCGGAGCAATCCCGGCAAAGGCCCTCAAGGCGATGTCAGAATTTCGCAGTCTGCTGCAGCGCTACGCACAGGCGATGCACGAAACCCCGCAGCACTTGGCGGAGATTTGCCGTCGTCTGATGTCGGAAATCAACTATGAAGCGGAAATCAACAAACAATACAAAGAGGAAGCTCAGCAGGAAACCCGCAAAACTGTGCTCGAAGAATTCATTAATACCATCGGTCAATACGTGGAACGCACGGAAGATCCGACGCTCTCCGGCTTTCTGGAAACCACAGCTCTGATGGATCGCGAAGACGAAGCGGACCGTGATCAGAAACAGGACAAAGATGCCGTGCGTCTCATGACGCTGCATTCTGCCAAGGGCCTGGAGTTTCCTCGCGTCTATCTGGTTGGTATGGAAGAAGGTTTCCTGCCCCATAAACGCAGCATTGATGCTGACTCAGAAAAAGACATCGCCGAAGAACGACGCCTTGCCTATGTGGGCGTCACCCGTGCGATGGATCACCTGACGCTGACTCGTGCGAAGTCACGCATGAAATGGGGCAAACGCCGCGAAACCGTCGCGTCGCGATTTCTGTTTGAGATGCAGCTGGAACCCGGCGAAGCGCTGCCGGAAGAACACATCAGCCGCGAAGAGGACGGTCTCGGCACGCCGATCCAGCCTGCCGGCGCACAGTCTCCGTTTGTCCCTCGCCCCGCGCTGCGTCCCATCCGGCAAAAGCCCGCCGCCGCCCCAAACGAATTCGAAGCCCCGCCGTTTTGAATCTGTGGCTTCTGATTCGACGTACATTGACTTCATGGTTCACGACCGTGAGAATTCTGTGTAACTCGCCGAACAGCGAGTTGTGTGTTGTTCCATCGCCACGTGTGACTTGTAATCCAGAAACCGGGCAGGAGAATGCCGAAAGACCTCTACGTAGATCAGAAACTCGACGGCCGCTATCATTTATTGAGGCTGCTGGACGCGGGGAGTTTCGGTGCTGTGTATGAAGCACGCGACACCAAACTTGGGCGAACCGTGGCCGTCAAGATTCTGTTTGATAAGGATGAGACTGCGTTCCGGAAAGAGGCAAAACTGGCGGTTCAGTTTGACCATCCTAACGTCGTCAAGGTGTTCGATTACGGAGCCGACGGAAATTTGGGTGTTGGCTTCATTGTCATGGAGTTTCTGAAAGGACATCGCCTCGATCAACTGATTAACCAACATCTCGGCAGAGTCCCGGATTCTGTGATTGTGCGATTTGTCGATCAGATTGGTGCCGCACTGCAGCTGGCGCACGAACGCAATCTGATTCACCGTGACCTGAAGCCGCAGAATGTGATGCTGGTCGAAGAGGAAACACTTCAGGAAAGATTCGTCCTGCTGGACCTTGGCCTTGCCAGTCAGACGAACTCAACGTCTACGCTTCGGAACCAGACTTTGGACGGAGCACTCAGTCCTCGATATGCATCGCCCGAGCAAATGGGGCAGCAAGTTGTCGATTTTAGAACCGATATCTATTCCTTCGGCACGATCCTGTATGAACTGCTCACCGGGGAACCACCGTTTGTCCGGGATCAGTTACTGAGTCTGATGATGGCGATTTGCAACGAAACGCCTCCGTCATTCCGAAGCACGGCTCCGAATCGTGAAGTGCCATCCGAAGTGGAGGTGATTGTCCAGCATTGTCTCGCCAAACAGCCGGACAGGCGTCCTGAATCCATCCGGATTGTGAGATCAAGGATTCTTGCCGCATTCGGTGCGGACACGGCATTGCCTGTCGTGAATGCATCCGCAATCCGGCGACCTGACCATGTTCCATTGCCTGCAGGCCCACTCCAGACGGGTACTCTGCAGCCACCTTCGCTCGCCAGCGAGACCTCGTTAATCTCAGGGAGTCCAACGCACAGCGGCGCAGAGCAGAAATTTGTCGGCAGACAGCGAAACTTACCGAAACGGTCCGGACCATGGCTGTCAGTTTCATTGTCGCTGCTGGTCCTGTTGCCCCTTTTGTTCCTGATTGTTCCAAAGTTTCTGCCAGGACCGACACCAAAACAGATGACGGTACCGCCACCGCCACGCACCGGACGCATCATTGCAGCCGGCGAGATCGCGATCGATGCAGGAAGTTCCGGAAACCTGCAAATTTACATTGAGCCCCCGGATGACGCATTGGTCAGCGGGCAAAGCCTGGAACTGACGGCATCCGGTATTCCGGCGTGGCTGACAGTGCAGATCCCCGAAACGCTGCCCCTGTCTCAGACGTTTGACCTGACAATCGTTGCCGATCAGGTGCTGGAAGCGAGGTCTGGAGAATTCATACTGCATGCATCGCTTGGCGACTGGACTGAAGATAAAAAAATCCATGTTACGATCCTTGGGCCGAAACTATGGACGCTGCCGGAGGGATTTGAGCCGTTGTCCGGAACAGACCTGGTCCGGTCGAAAGCAGACGGTCGCGTCTTTTATCACCATGTGGTGCGCGTCATTGACGCGGATCTCAAGGTTGATTTCATACTGATTTCTCCTCCGGAAAATTCGTCCGCCGCGACGAAGGCGATTCCCCCTTTTTACATCATGCAGCACAAGGTCTGGAACGAGCTGTTTAGTCGATATTGGTCAGCCACCGGCAGCTCTGGTCCTCAGCCTCCGGGAGGCGCAGAATGGAAACTCGGTGCAACAGCTGCCGGACAGAATCTAAATGCGGAGACGCATCCGAAACTGCCAACGGTGCGGGTGACAGCCTTTGACGCGCACCGGTTTGCCGTTTGGCTTGGAGGACAGGGTGTGAGTCATCTCCCGTCGATCGATCAGTGGGATCTGGCTTCAGGCATAGAACACTGGCAGGGAATGAGCCCCGACCAGCGTGCGGTGTATCCCGAAGGTCCCTTCCTGGGAGCATGGAAGGAAGGCACGACCGATGTCTGTGTCAACAGGCGTCAGTTCGGTCCGAAACCTGTAGGAGATTCTTCCGACGATGTTACAATCACAGGATGTACGGACATGGCTGGAAATGTCCAGGAACTGACGGAGTATCTGATGAACGGAGCACGCGTCGGTGATATTGCTCCCGACAGTGAAGGAGCGTTATTGCGCGTCGTACTTCGCGGGCGCAGTTACTTAAATGAGCGTCCGCTAAGATGGGACGACATCCGGAATCCTGCAGATATTCCGGATGCTCTCGGATATGATGAACCTGACCCCACGGTCGGATTCCGCGTGGTTCTTGAAACGTTGGGAAACGGCGTCAGAAACGAATAGTGCGAAGCGCACCCTGGGCCATTGGCTGTTGGTTCGCTGACCCTATTTCTCCTGCCGACAAAAGCTTCAGGGAGTGACTCATGTTCAAACCAGTTTCCAGGTGTCCATACATTGGGAGTCTGTTGCTTCTGACGCTGATGCTGTGCCCGGGATCCCCTACCGCTGCACAGGATGCGGAACCACTGCCATTGATTCTGCGATTTGATGCCGGTGGGATCGACAACATCGTCAAAGCGATCCAGTGGTCGCCGGATGGAAAGACTCTGTATGCGGCCGGATGGAATAAAGTCGTTCAGGTCTATCATCTTGATGAGGCAACGCAGGAGTTTCGCTACCTGCCTCAACAGAATTTTCGCATTCCCGTTGAAACCGGACGCGCCGGCATTATCGAAGCCATGGTCGTGTCTCCGAGTGGCAGGATGCTGGTCGTCGCAGGCTCAGCCTGGAACGGAGTTTCCAGTCCATCGACCGGTTATGTGTGGCCCAGGAGTTCTGGCGGCGAGAAAGACTGGCAGCAGGTGGGTGCCATCTATGTCTTTGACACCGTCACTCGGGCCTGTCGTGTTTTCCGAGGACACAAAGGGGCGGTCCGGCAGCTGACTTTTGTGGACAACGGAAAAGAACCGACACAGCTTGTGTCCCTGGGCTTCGAGTATTCGGGCCAGAAGATCGCACAATCCGTGATGCTCTGGTCGCTGGAAACGGGAGAACAGATCGGGCAGCCTTTGCCTTTGACACATACTCTGATCCATCCGTCAACGGACATCTCTCCGCGAATTCAATCGTGGGAGTCGGCAGGTGCGGTGCATGTGGCTGTGGCCGCATGGCGCGTAGAGGGAACGAAACCGGTCTCGGACTTGATGATCTGGAAACCACTTCAGAAAGGAAGTCCAGGAAAGTTAGCCGGTGCACCCGTGACACTCGCGCTCCAGACAACCGGGCAGGGTGTGTCACGGCGACTGTTCTGTGGCGGCCTGGGAGCAGCGGCCTTGTTTTCCGTGGGCGATGGTCAGCAGATCTCGTCCCGGCCGGTTGTCGGACTTCCAAATGACTCGCCGCCGTTTGCTGCGGTCGCGATACCAGCCACCGACGGCTCGGCCTCTGCCCGCATCGCGGTCGTCTCTGTTCGGCCACTGCCCTCCGAGGACAAGGACTATCAATTGTCGGTCCAGGATGGCAGCGGTTTTCGCGCTGTCGGCAGTCTCTGGATCAATCGCTCAGCAGCCCAAATACCGGCTGCAACGCTGATCGAACCTGTCTTAGCGGCTTCCCCCGACGGACGATTCTTGTCTGCTGCAGGATCAACTGCCAACGACATTCGCATCTACCGTATCAGTGATTTGCTGCGCATCAGACAACCAGCCAGAGAACTTCCACCTCTGCAAATCCTGACCGGACGTTTGCTGCGCCCGGATTCTGCCGCCTTTGTCCGCAGGGATGACGGCATTGGGATCGCTGTGAGCACCGGGCATGGGCCTTCCCTGAGATCTATCTCCGATGGTAACGCAATTCCACCAGAAACTGTCGTCGTCGATCCTATGGCTCGAACAGCCACGGCCGGGACTTCAGGCTGGCTCATCGACCGCTCAGGAACGGGCGAGTGGCAGATGCAGTTGGCCGCGGATCATCATCGACTTGAGGTATCGAATCGATCGTCAGAAAGCCACATCCTGCGCGTGCCGTCAGACTATCGGGCCGAAGGATTTCAGGAGTCAGTCACAGCCCACACCGTTTGTTCGCCGCACAAAAAAAATCCCCCGCTGGCAGCCGTCGCCACTCACGTTCAGGGAGAACCATTTCTGCATCTCTATGACTGCCGGACCGGGCAATGTCTGAGAATGTTGCAGGGTCATGAACGACGAATCACCGATCTGGCTTTCTCGGCTGACGGCAGACTTCTGCTTTCTGCAGCGCTGGACGGAACTGTCCGAGGCTGGATGATTGAAGATCTGTCCACGGCAACGATTGGCCAGGTGGGCTGGCTTCGAGGACTGTTTGCCGACACCGTGGACAGTCAGCTCAGAGTCGATCGAGTCGAAGCGGAGAGTCCCGCAGCCCGGGCGGGTGTTCGTCAGGGTGACGTCATCAGCGGGATCCTTTCAGACGGGCAAATCGAATCCTTCCAGACTTCGGGCGAGTTCTATCTGCGGATTTCACAAACATCTCCGGAGCGGCATCAGGATATCACGTTGCGTCTGCGACGAGCTGAT
>JANOUN010000688.1:0-8089 GCA_031416875.1 Planctomycetota bacterium
TCTGGCCATGCTGGGTGCAGGAAACACGCCGTTCGAAGGCGATTTCCAGGTGTCCGTACTGAACGGCGTCAGATTTCTGCTGGCTAATTCCAAGGCTGCGCCAGCGGGACTCGATCTGCGAGGACAGCATGCCAACAACACGGGCATGTACACTCATGCGATCGCTGCCACAGCATTGTGCGAGACGTTGACCATGCTGCAACACGAAGTCAAGGAGCATGTCGGCGAGGAAGATCAGCGCGCCAACAACCGCCAGCGCATCGCCATCATTCGTCAAATAGAACCAGCCGCCTCGGCGGCTATCAAGTTCATCATCAACGCACAAAGTCAAAAAAACGGCAGTTGGGGCTATAACCCAGGAACCGAAGGCGATACATCCATTCTGGGATGGCAGATTATGGCACTGAAGAGCGCAGTGCATGCCGAGATCCCGGTGAGTCCTAACGCGGTTCGTGGAGCCAACCTTTTTCTCGATCAGGTGCAGGCGGAAAATGGTTTTTATGGTTACAGCAGCGCGCAGGATGCCAAGCCATCAACCACCGCGATCGGACTGGTGTGTCGTATGTTGTCAGGAATGTCGCGTGAAGAACCAAGACTGAAAATGGCTGTTGAACAACTGAGTGCGACCGGGCCAGACCCCGGAAACATGTACTACAACTACTATGCAACTCAGGTGATGTTGCACTACGGTGGCGAAACCTGGAGCAAATGGAATTCGGTCATGCGGGATCACCTTGTTTCCACGCAGCAGACCGAAGGCCATATGGCCGGCAGTTGGAACGTCAGTGATGCTCACGGCGGTGCAGCCGGTCGCTTGTATATGACGTGTCTGTGTACGATGACGCTGGAAGTCTACTACCGGCATCTGCCGCTGTACGGAATTCCGGAGGCTGCGGAAGTGGACAGCGATGAGTCTGAGTCCGGCAAAAAAGACACGAAGTCCAAAAAGAAATAGCCGCCAAACGCATGCATCGGCCTCTCCCCGACTGGACATCTTTTTGCACCACACTGCCGCAGATTGAGGCTGCCGCGAAACGCATCCGGTCACTGGTCGTTGAGACACTGACGATTCCTTTTGCGGCGTTGAGTCACGGAGACGGCTGCTCGATTGCCCTCAAGTGCGAAAACTTTCAGCACGGTTTCGCGTTCAAGGCTCGCGGTGCCTGCAACGCCGTGTTCAGTCTGTCCGATGAAGAGGCCGCACGGGGTGTGGTGACACATTCGTCCGGCAATCACGCCGCCGCTCTCGCGCGGGCGGCAAAGCTGCGAGGCATTACGGCGCACATCGTGATGCCGGAAAACTCCGCACGGATCAAGCTGGCGGCGGTTCGCAGTCTCGGTGTCGAACCGGTGATGTGTGAATCCACCCCGGCAGCCCGCGAAGCAATGGCGAACGAGCTGATGCGAACGACCGGAGCCACCCTGATTCACCCGTTCAACGACGCACGGGTGATTGCCGGTCAGGGAACGGTCGGGCTGGAAATCCTGCGACAGTATCCTGACGTGGAAACGATTGTCGTCCCGGTCGGAGGTGGCGGATTACTTGCCGGCACATTGATCGCCGTGAAATCTCTCAAACCGAACGTCCGCGTCATCGCCGCTGAACCGGAATGGGCGAACGACGCGTTTCGCAGTCTCCAGTCGGGACAAATTGAACCCGTGTTGCGCACGGACTCAATCGCCGACGGTCTGCGCACACCGCTTGGAAGCCTGACGTTTCCCATCATCTATCAACTGGTTGATGAGATTCTGTGTGCGTCCGAAGCTGCGATCGGCGCGGCGATGCAACAGCTTGCGATGCATGCAAAAATGATCGCCGAGCCATCCGGCGCGGTTCCGCTGGCGGTCGTGCATCAGCATCGTGAACGTTTTGCAAATCAACGAATTGTGTGCGTGGTCTCGGGCGGCAATCGAGATGATCAGGCGATGTATACTCCGCGCAGTCAGAATTGAGGTTTTGTGAGCGGCAAGGCGCTAGCCGCCGGTGCTGACCGAATGCACAACCCTCGGCTAGCGGTCTGTTGATTTAGTGATTCATGTAGGGTGTGTGCAGCGCTAGCGAATCACACCAGTTTCTCACGCTTTCCCCAAATGGTGCGTTGCGCTCCGCTTCACGCACCCTACGATTAAATCAACACGTCCCTCAGTCCTGGCCGCGCGGAGTATAGTTTTGAGCAGCGGCAGATGCGTCGCGGCGACGGACATGAATGTCCATCGTACGGAGCGATTATTGATTGCCGGCTGCTGCCGGATTTGTATCTGGTTGCGTTCCGGGCGGTTGTTGACCGGGTGGCTGACCGGGTTGTGGCGGCTGCTGGCCGGGCTGCTGGGCAGCCGGGGAAACTTTCATGAGTTCCTGCAGGCGTTCCTGGATCAGCCCCAGATCGACGGTCTCGTCCACATGCAGCACCTGCACGACAGACGACGAATTGGCGGCTTCATCCAGTGATTCAATCATCTCGCCGATCGTGTCCATCAGTGATCCGGAAGACGATACGATCAGAGTGTTGGACGAATCATCAATCCCCATCGACAGCAGGCCCTTGAACCGGATTGGCTCCTCTTCTTCCCCTTCGCTGCCTTCCTTTGCCGGACCTCGCGGCAAAAACGTCACGAGTCCGCCGCCGCCTGACTGCCGTTGTCCCTTGTCGTCGGTTTCCAGCGCCTTGTCGTTTGAACTCAGCAAGTCACGAAAAACATCTTTGACGGCGGCCGCAACCAATGCTGCCTTGGCGTGCTTAAGTCGAAAAATTGTCGTCACACGCATGGAACCCGAATCGGACGGTTCAGGGACATCGTAAATTCCGATCAGATCTTCGATCGTCTGCAGTTGTCTGGCGTCCGCATCGCGGACCAGAATTGTGCTGGTGAAGTTGTCGGAAATGAACTGCGGCTCACGACGTTTGGACAGACTGGGAGTTCCCTTCGTTTTTTTCTGAGACGGCATGATGCCCCAATAGGGATCGTATTCGAAACCGCTTTTTGTCTGTTCATCAGCCTTGAAAAAGTCCTTAAGATTGAGCGTGACCCATGACGGTGTGGCATATTTAAGCCGGAAAAGTTTGTAGCTGCGACGCGGTGCCGCCACTTGCCCCATCAAGGCTTCCAGTTCGGCAAGCGCCATTACATCGCGACTGCTGGCAATGAGCTTGCCATCGGGGGTCACGGAAAACTTGATCGGCGACTGACGCGGATCACGAACTGGCGATTCGTGAGCGGCGTCTGAGTCTTTCTGCGGCGCAGGCTGCGACTCTGCTGCCGGATCCGTTGGCAGCGTGCCCTCTGTTTCGCCCGCAGGCGGCTCTGCGTTCTGCAACTGAAGACGCAGTCGATCGATGAGTTTTTTGTCAATCGTGGGCTCGGATTCTGCAGGTGGCTCCGGTGATTCAGTTGTACCTGCTGTTTCCTCCGGCGTCGCTGTTTCAGTTGGCACAGTTGGTGCCGAACTACCGGACTCGTCCGCGACTCCATCCGCGCCGTGTTTCGTCAGCATGGCCGCCGCAGAGTCAGACAGTGGCGAATGTGCAGGCGAAGACGAATGCTTAGTACTGCGAAGCAACTCATCGAAAGCCGAAGCGGGTGTCGTTGAAGAAGTGGCGTGTGCAACGTTCACCGGCTGCCGACGTCCGTCTTTCCAAATTGAAATCCGCGACGAGTCAGAGGGATTCCTGGTCACGTCTTCCGCTGCGGCTGGTTTCTTCCTGATGGTTTTCTTTTCACGCGCATCAGATTCGTTGTCGAGTTTTGGCGCTTCTTTCGGCAGATCAAACTCCAGCGGGTTTCCTCGTCGCCAATACTGTTCCAGACGGCGTTGCAGTTCGTGCAGATCTTCATCGGGATTGACTTCAAAGACACGGATTCCGTCGTCCGCAGCATTCGGGTCGGGCAATTCGCCCAGCTTGATCAGCAGCGTCCGGATTTCTTCCATTTCCAGGACGTTGGCATTGACCAGCAGGCGGTTGTTTTCGGTATCGGCTTCGATGCGGAAACTGCGTTCCTTTTGTGTCTGCTGCTGCTGCTGATTGAAATCAAAATAGCCGTAGAATCGCCGGTTGGAATTTTGATTTTCTTCTTTCGGTTCGACATCCATGAGCATTCGGATGGTGCCAGCCACGTATTCTGAGTCCAGCCGCTTCAACGTAATCACTTCAAACTGCCGCGACGACTGGTCCATCTTTTCAACCAGAGTCGTGATGGTCAGGTGGTCAGCCAAGGTCGCCCACGCCATGATTTGTTTCTTGCTCTTATCGACTTTCAATACCGTGCCCGGATCCAGGTCACCGATTTGTTGCAGCAGATCGGCCAGCGTCTGCGGATCAACGGATTCCAGTCGATAGATCTTCATGCGGCTGATGTTTTGCAACAGTCCCGTCGCGCCATCACGCGGAACGTCAATTTCCGTGAGAGCCCGCTCGATGACCGCCATCTGATCAGGGGCGGCGATGGCCAGAATGGTATTCTCACGTTGATTCAGCACCAGCCGTGTTTCTTTGGGGGCGTTCGCTTTGGCCGCGCCTGCCTGCCCGGCCTGTTGCTGCATGGCCTGTTGCTGCATGGCCTGCTGCATTTGCTGCATCATCTGCATGACCATGTTCGGGTCCATGCCACCGCCGCTGTTTTGTGGCTGCTCGCCAGCCGGCGGTTGCAGCTTGAGCAGTTCGCGGAGCAACCGGATGACATCTTCGGCGCGTCGATGTTTGAGGGGAAACGCCCGTACCAACTGATCATCGCCGGTTTCGGACTGCTCATCCTGCAACAATTCCCAGATGTGTCGCAGGCTGACAGCGGTGTCCAGGATTTCCAGCCGATTGGTTTTGCTGAGTTTATGAATTTGTCCGGCGGAACTCAGCATCGGCTTCAACTCTTCAACAGCTTCATCCGCGACCAGCCAGTCCAGATTGAATGAGACTTTACAGATCGTATGATCAGCCAGCGTTTCCAGTTCCTGCGGCGTGACGCGAACCACCATCGCGGGATTCAGGTCTTTGGTGCGTACGATTGACATGACCTCGCCGTTCACAATCATCGTAAAGCCGCGCATGAGCAAGTGGCGGTTGATGAGATCGCGGGCCTGCGCCATCGTGTATTCGTGCGTGGTGATCAGGTTGAGCGAATCGCCAGGAAGTTCCTGCCAGTCGAGCGACAAAGCGGATGCATCGGAGAGCCACTGCAGGACCGCCTCCCACGGCTGACCGACGATGTTGAACACCACCAGACCGTCCGGATTCTTACGGATTTCCGTGTCGATTTTCTGAGGCACGTATTTATCGGCCGTCTGTCGCTTCACAGTGTCTTGAACAGCCGCCGCCGGTGGGGTCGCAGCATTACCCGCAGCAGGCGGATTTCCGGGTTGTGTGGCTCCGGTCGGCGGTGTGCTTTGTGTTGTTGTTCCCCCCTGAAACGTCACGGTCACGGGCTGGGCTGCGGGCGTGGCTTCATCCGCCACGACGGCCACATCAGCTTCCTGTCCGTGCGCTGTGATCGTCGAACCGTTGATGGCGACAATTCCACACACCAGCAGGCCAATGCGGATGCCGAGCCGATGATAGTTGTTCGAACGAGACAAGATAAACACGTTGATCCGACTCCAGCAGAAGAATCTCGTCGTAACGACGAACCTGAGCGCACTCTCGACCCGTTTGGTGTGGCATTTTCCCTGATTCTACCATGAAAGCAACTGCCGACTCGCGCTTTCAGCGTTTTTGCACATTCTCTGCCGGGTGCTGCCGGACGAATGAGTTGATTTGCGCCGCATGAGCTACGAAGAAAGCTCGACGGACACCGTCGAGATTTCTCAGTTTTTACTGTTGTCAGGTGTCCTGGCACTGGCATTGATCAGAATGATACGGTCTGAACCAGACGAGGAAACACCGTCAGCAGTATCGGTGCATGTGCTCCTTCTCGGATGACCTGCAGATCCAGGCGGCCTCGAACGAGTTCGGTATTGACGAGATTTGGATCGAAGACCGGCTGACTGTTGACCGTCAGGATCAGGTCGCCTGGCTGAAGGCCGGCAAGCTGTGCAGGTGAGCCATCATTGACCGACTGAACTCCGTAGGCCTGCATATCAGGAATGAATGTGCAATTGAGGCCAACGTACCAGGAGAACTGTTCGCATCGGACGACTTGCCAGTTGCATGGTGTCCAGCAATCCCAGTATTGATTGTTGACGTTCCAGCAACCATAGTTGGTATGGCAGTGGTTGTGGCAGACATCGACCCACCAGGAAAAATGGGGTTGGCCGCAGAGGTGCTTCGGGGCAGTCGCCACAATGTTGTGAATCTGCGGCTGAACATGAACTGAAGGACCTTTGTGCTTCAGAATCTGAGCCACATTATACTCCGCGCGGTCAGATTTGAGGTTTTGTGAGCGGCAAGGCGCTAGCCGCCGGTGCTGACCGAATGCACAACCCGCGGCTAGCGCCTTGCGGCTCACTCAACAACACGTCCCTCAGTCTTGGCCGCGCGGAGTATAATCGCCATTGGCTGCACCTTCGTTCCATTCGGAAGCTGGATCGTATGTCTGGAATGCCCGATCTGGTTCTGAAGATTCGGTGGCAGCGTGACTTTGACGCTGGACTTTCCGGCGTTGCCCAGTCGGCCGGGCAAGTGAATCGGGACACTCTGATTCACATGCTGATCGTTTCCGTTGTTTCCGTGATGTGGCAGTTTGATCCCATGCTGTCGCTGATTGGAACTGCCGTTCATGTTGCTTCCCCCGGTGTTACCGTTCCCCGATCCTCCGTTGCCTGAATTCCCGTGCCCATTGCCATGACCACTGCTCAGATTTCCGAGCCGCCCGCTGAATGAACCGGAATTCTGTCCGCCATTGTGGCTTCCCTGGGCTCGGTTGAATCCACCGGATCCCATTCGATTCTTTGAATCACCGAAAGTCCTTGAGCCCGTTGCGATGACCACCGTTGCGAGTACCAATGCCGTATAGGGAAATGAGCGTTTCATTGAAGTTCTCCCGTTGATCTGCTGTATTTGACGGCTGAACAATTCAGCCAGTGAATACCGCAGCGGAAAACTCAAAGAAGTGTTACACAGCATTCCGAAGGATTATCGAAGAGCAACGTCGTTCAGGCCTCCGGAGAGACCTGAACCGCCGCGATTCAATGCAGCGTCATGACCTTGCTGCAACTTCAACGCTTGACCGGCGAATCGCCAGATCAGGCGTCTCCCAACTGTGCCTTTAACTGGGCCAGTTCTTTTCCGAGCTGATCCTGACGCTCGCGGGCTTCGAATTCCCTCGCCAGTTCTGCAGCGTCCGGGTCTTTCCCGTCGAGTCGATCCCACGCTTCGGATAACGCTTCTTCGCGATCGACTTTTTCTTCCATCCGCTGAAACTGAGCGAATGCCGACTGGCTGTGGGCACGGTCCATCGCCGTATGGATCTTCTGCGTCGATGTCGCACGCGTCATGCGGGCGGTGAGCAACGTCTTCTTCTGCTTTGCCTGACGAATCTTGTCTTCCAGGTCGCGCACGGCATCCTGCAGCTTCTGCACTTCGTGCTTCTGTTTCAGATGCTCCCCTTCGTAACGATCGGCTCGCTGTGCAGCTGCCAGCTTTTGTTCCAGAGCCGACTTGGCCGCGGATTCGTCATTCCGCTTCATGGCGGCCGTCGCCCGATCCATCCATGTCGTCGCTTCGGCACGTTCGCGCTCGCAGCGTTTCCGCATCTGAATCTCGTCGGCCACAGCATGAGCCACACTGGTGCGGACTCGATCAAGTTCTTCTTCCATGTCGATGATGAGTTGATGCAGCATCCGCTCGGGATCTTCAACTTTCTCTTTCAAAGCCTTCAAACTGGAACGCATGATAAAACTGAATTGGGTAAGCCACGTCATCGGGATTGTCCTTTTCAAAATCAGGGAGAATTGAGTAAACAGTCGTCAGTAAACAGTCGTCAGTGATGATCAAACATTAAGGACAGGAAAACTTTCCAGGAGTCTGTCTGGTTACCTCTGTTTTGTGAGCGGCAAGGCGCTAGCCGCCGGTTTTTTGCCGGCGAATTACCCGCGGCTAGTGGGGTGTTGATTTAATACCAACCCGAAGCGCCAGCGAGGCAGAAACGGCTGAATTCCTCG
>JANOUN010000689.1:0-6153 GCA_031416875.1 Planctomycetota bacterium
TGATACATGGATATCACGTCATCTTCGGAACTTACGGGTTCTGGCTGCCTAATGATCCACGTGGATCATGGTCGGATTTTGTTGCTGCTTGGGAATTGCTCCGATTCGGTTCGGCAACAAGAGGATTGACCCGGATCGAACTGAATCCCGAGCAGGAAGCCTCGCGCCAACAGGCGAAGAGTTGTTTGCAGTATCCGGCTGTTGAATTCAGTGGTCTGCAGGCACGCGCCTCCGGCAGAGGCTTTACAAATGCCCGTACGAAGAGCAACCTGACAATTTGGGCTTGCTCAATTCTGCCTTCTCATGTGCATCTTGTCATCGCCAGACATACGTTCAACGTCGAATACATAGTCGGACTGCTGAAAGGCGAAGCAACTAAATAATTGAATAAAGAACAGCTTCACCCGTTCGCTGGATTCGTTAATCACAAAGGTGAAACCCCAACACCATGGAATGTCAAAGCATGGAAAGTGTATCTGGACTCCGAACAAGGAATTGAAAATGCAATCCGATACGTGGAGGAGAATCCGGAGAAGGAAGAAAAGCCACGGCAGGCCTGGAATTTCGTAACTCCGTTTGCCGGACTCGACAAGGGTCATGTTACGTATCACTGACCTCGTTTAACCGCGTGGGCATCGCCCCGCGCTCCTGCACCGACGTAGCTGAGACAACAACTGAGCGCGGCCCGATGGGCACGCGGTTAAACGAGTTATTTCGCACATTGAGAGAGTATCATGAAGATTCCGATCGTTGTCGCCACGTTGTGGCTGGTATGTGCGATTACTCAATGCGTCGCAGCTGATAAAGCGACCTCAAACGCGCGCGTCTATCAGCATGGCGTTGTCGCCGCGGATCATGCGGCGGCCGGCGAAGCGGGGGCAAAGATCCTGCGCGAAGGCGGCAATGTCGTCGATGCAGCGGTGGCAACATCGTTTGCACTGTCCGTTGTCCGCCCAGCCAGTTGCGGAATTGGGGGCGGCGGTTTCATGGTGATCTGGGACGCAAAGAAACAGAAGGCCGTCGCTCTCGATTACCGCGAACGAGCACCTGCAGATGCATCAGCCAAAGACTATGGCGACGCTGCTGATGCGGGACACGACGAACCGGTCAGCGTGCGAGGCGGAAAGGCAGTCGGCGTGCCAGGCACAGTCGCGGGACTGTGTGATGCCGCAGAGAAATACGGCACGCTTCCGATTGGCCAATTACTTCAGCCCGCGATGGATTTGTGCCGCACTGGTGTTGAAATCGATGTTCACGATATCGAGGTACAAGCTTCAACTCTGCACAGGATCCGGACTCACAAAGGCTACGATTCTCGCTTCGCCCCGCTGGTGAAAGGGTATCTGAATGGGGGAGTGAAATGGAAACTCGGAGATCGATTTTATTCGCCGCAGCTGGCAGTCCTGGAGCGCATCGCCGCTCACGGAGCCGCTGGCTTCTATGAAGGTGACGTCGCAGCGGCAATCTGTCGCACCGTCGCCAATGCATCCGGAAAGATGCAACTGACGGACTTGCACTCGTATGATCCGACGGAACGCTCGGCTTTGCAGGCCAGCTTTCACGGACGACAATTGATCTCCATGCCTCCGCCTTCCAGCGGCGGAATCGCATTGCTCCAGACGCTGCAATCGCTCGAAGCATGGGAAAATGCTCAGCAAACGTCGCTGCAGTCACTCGGCCACAATTCTACAGACTACATCCATGTCGTCACGGAGTCACTCAAGCACGCTTTTGCGGACCGTGCGGAGTTTCTGGGTGATGCAGATTTTGTCGAAGTCCCCGTCACGAGGCTGCTCAGCGCAGAATATGCCGCACAGATCGCGGCTCGGATTGATCTGCAGAAGACGCGACCGATGCAGGACTACGGTCGCTTCTTTGCAAACGACGACGGCGGCACGAGTCATTTTTCCGTCATGGACGCGGAAGGCAATGCGGTCGCCTGCACGGAAACGATCAACCTGACGTTCGGCAGTTTTGTGGTGGTGCCGGAATTTGGCATTCTGCTCAATAATCAAATGGACGACTTCGCCGCGAATCCTGGCAAGGCCAATGCGTTCGGGCTGATTCAGGGCGCAGCCAACGCGGTCGCTCCGGGCAAGAGACCGCTCAGCAGCATGACACCGACAATCATCATCGAAGACAGCAAAGCGACCTACGCCTGCGGCGCATCCGGTGGTCCGAGAATCATCACGGCCACGCTGCAGTGTCTTCTCAATCACACGGTGTTTGAAATGCCTGTCGATCAGGCCGTGGCCGCACCGCGCTTTCATCATCAATGGTCACCTGACGAGCTACTGCTGGAACCAGAACTTTTCCGGACAGTTTCCACACCGCTGCAAGCCAGAGGCCACATCACACAGCGTGCATCGTCCCTCGCCGCCACTCAAGGCGCGGCCTTTCAAACCAACCAACTCACCGGCGGCAGCGACCCCAGAAAACATGGCCAACCGGCCGGTAACTGATCGACAACATCTGGAGTGCGGTGGCTTGACACCGCTTTCATTTTCAATCGAACGGATTCATCAGCGGCACGCCGACGTTTCGAAAGTCGGCGATATTGCGGGTGACGATCGTCAATTGATGCTGCAGGGCAGACGCAGCATGCCGAGTAACTTCGCTGAGTACATTGGCATCGACCAGATATTTCATAACTCGTCGGTCGATTCTGAGGGCAGTGGCTGAAACCAGTCGCTTGAAGGACAGGAAAGCAGCCAATCGACAACTCCGAAATTGTCTCCTGCGGGTTCTCGTTTAAGCAAGTACTGCCCCGCTTCCAGGCGTTCGATTTGAAACTGCTGCCCCGGCAGAATGTGATCCTGCTCCCGCAGTTCTGCAGGCAACACGATTTGACCTTTCCTGGAGACCTTTGTTTTCATGACAGGTAAGATACCGTCTTACCTTCCGCCTGTCACCATCGCCGTCGGCTCAGGCAACAACCATTCGACAGCTCGCCCCTTTGGGAGTGCGGTGGCTCGACACCGCTTTGGAATTCTTTGGCGAAAGCCTTTTCGGGAAACGATGGTCAGTGTGTCGCGTGGCGTGAATCCCAAAGCGCCTTCAAGCCGAAACCGCCGCCCCTTTGAGTCCGGATTTCCAGATCATTCAATCAGGAGTTTCCAACAATTTGTGCCGTCGTGGTCGATGAAAATCGTTACACTGCGACAGAGAAAATGCGTCCCGTGTATCACCACAGTCAAGGAGTAACAGTAATGCTGGTTGTCAGACAGAGAGTTCAGGTGATGCCAGGGCATCGCGTCGAACTGGTTGCTCCTGAACTGAACGATGGTGAATGGGTTGAAGTCTTGGTTCGTGCCGATGCCGATCTGCCTGCCACAAAAACCAACGTCCTCGCGTTCATTGACTCGCTGCCTGCCGGGCCTCGAGCAGTCGCGGATTGGGATGCATACGACAGACTGCTCCAGCAGGAACGGGAGTCATGGGAACAATGACTCTGCCCGCTTCGGGACCAATGGCGTGGATTTAAGAATTCTGGAATCTCTACGCCCCGGCGGAGCTTGCCTCCGTCGAGCGCGGATCATCACCAGCCAGTGGTCGGAATTGCCACCTGGCCACCATTGCGGCTTGTCCGCATGGAGCCGTGATTCCGTTGATCATCGCTCTACGGAGGCAAGCTCCCGCAGTGGCGAAAACGCATTGCTGGCTTCTTGACTGGTGATGATCACCGCTTGATGGGGACGAGCCCCATCGTGGCGGAAAACTGCCTATGTCCGCGCCATTGCCTTGTGGAATTCTTGTGCATTGATGCATCGTCTCGTCCGAGATAGAGTCTGCTGATTCTGGCGTTCGCGCATTCAGAGCGTCGAGCCGATTGTTCGAATCGTTGCTGACAATTGGTGCGATTGCTCTTCAGCCACCGGAACTGCCAGCGAAGTCAACCTGCAGATGATACTGGACGATCTCTATTCGCGGAGCTATGTCAGCGGCGGTGAGCACTTCGTGTCGAAGTTTACGGGCACCGCCATGTACAAGGATGCCGCGGACGTCTTGCCGACCTGTTTCGTACCGAAGCAGCTTCATGTAGCCCCGAAGCTGTTTGAGATTTTCAGCAGTCGGCGCTCCCTGCTTGCACTCCACGATTACCGGCCTCTGATTGCGATCAAGCAAAAGCACATCGAGTCGAGTGCGATCCGTAAAAACTTTCTCTCGGACCTTCGCGTTTGGGTATGGAACCAAACCATCTTCCAGATGGTGAGGATACGCACCAACGTAATCCGACAAAGCCTTCTCGTACCGGAAATGCGAAAGCAGACCGACCCAATTTGTCGGTTCGTTCATTGAAGCCCGCAGCTGTTTGAGTGTTTGTGATCGAATCTCAGCAACCGTGGGTCGAAGCTCGCCATTGGTAAAGCGTGAGCCGTCGGGGAGAGCTACCACTAAATCGCGATCTTCAGGGCCGCATGTCAGGTCCCATCGCACAAGAATCCGCCGACCCATTTGTCCGGAAGGAATTTCCTTGCTGACAGGCACGAGCGGATCCCAGTCGTCATCCTCGATGTGGAGCTCCGTTACCTGCCCAAGTCGTGCGACTCGATTACCTTTTAGCGCAACGACGACAAAGTCGCCGACGTTGATCTTAAGCAAAGATTTCCGAGTTCTACGCCATCCGGCGTCATCTTTCGTTTTGCCGTGAAGTTTGTGGCCCGAGTGAGGCGGAAAACCTATTCCAGCGCACTGATGACGATACCACTGCTGCCAAAGTCCGGGGTACTCGTCCTCCATCGAGTAGATTTTCCACAATGTCATTGTTGTGATCCTCTCACCAGTCGTTTGCCGACGACTGATTTTTTAGCAAAGCTGTGATTCGTCAATATCGTCCTCCTCGATTTCTCGGCACTGTGTGAGACGGGCATCGTCGGTGAAGTCCATTGGCACAGCCATCCGTCCCTGCTTTCGTCCTTTATTCTTTTGTGCCTTCGTCTCGATCCATTTCCAGAACTGGTCAATCAACCTTCTATCAACCGACTCTCTATCAAGAGTGTTCTTGTGGCCTTGAGTCGTCGCAAGCAGGCGCTTGAATTGCACTGGCTACGGGAATTGCTGCCTTGCCAAAGTAAAAGAATTTTGTGCCGATCAGGGCGTTCTTCCCGCCCGTGTCCCTTTTCCAGTGGCTATCGTTATGGAACGCACCTGAGGCAACTTTCCATTCACCATTCACTTCACCATTCACTTCATGCCAAATGTTGTCGCCTCGGCGGGTGATAGCCGTCTTCTGTGACGGCTTGCGGTGAGCGAATTTTGGCTCCTTCCAATACTCCTGGTAGGTCAGAACGCATTTAACTCGTATCGCATAAATCAGGTGTCCGGGTTTCGCCGAAGTCGCACAAGCCGTGCCAACAATGATATCACCTACGTCCGCATTGCGACGAATCGTCGGCTTACAGCACGCAAGTGTGCAATAGTGGCCGAATGGATTCGGCGCAAATCCACTGTCAATTTTGATGATGTAGGCCGACAGTTTCATACCGTGTACCTCTTTGATTTCACGCGAAACGGGACGCCTCAAAAGCAAACTGGGGAAAGTTGGATGTTCGGAAGCATGGTAACAGATCGCGATCTACGATTGCCACTAATCGTTGAAGCGTCGCCGGACAGATGTTGTGGAAATTGTTTCAAAGAGTCTGATGGATACCGTAGATGACCGCCTCAGGATGTTTGTATCAGAGTCTCCTCGGCATCAATCGTCTTGCCAATTTGTACTTTCACTTGCAGAAAACTTCACACTCGATCTAACGCCGGCACCTCGAAGCCCGATCGATTCGGATCCTTCAACAGTTGATTCGCCTCCATCGCAAAATCGCCCGTGTGGGTTTCTGTCTCGGGGCGGATTCACAAATTGTCGGGTTTGCGTTGGCTTCTGAAATGCGTGCTCATCAGGCATCAAGGGTTTGCGGATTAGGCTTGACGCTCTCCAGTGATGGTGTAGGAAAACCAGGAAAACAAAGTGTTTTTGCCCCAAAGGGGCGAAAGGTGAAAGCCTGGGGCAACGCCCCAGGAATTGGTCGATAAGTGATCAAAGCCCCAACGGGGCGAAATGAATGCGGTCACATTTCGCCCCGTTGGGGCTTCGTCGATTTCTGTTCGATGACCTGGGGCGTTGCCCCAGGCTTTCACATGTTGCCCCGTTGGGGCACG
>JANOUN010000690.1:0-4421 GCA_031416875.1 Planctomycetota bacterium
TGGTATGATTATGAGCCCCAAAAATCACTAAATCAACAGACCGCCAGCGCCTTACCGCTCACGGTCCTGGAGTATCGGGACAGACTCCTAGTCAGCCAATGGCAGAACTTCAACCTTTCGAATATTGACTCTGCTGCCTGGATCATGTTGCTGGAATGCAAAGTGTCCTTCCTTGAAGGTCAAGGCAAAGTCCAGATACTCATAGAGTTCATTGCCGTCGATCGTGATTTTGATTCTGGTCATCTGGCGGCCGCGCCACACGTCGTCACGAACTTCCAGCTCATACGTGAACCAGGTGTCCGGCTTCACATGCTGCTGATAAACATGGCAGTGCCCATACAACGAACCAGTACGAATCGGATCGGTGTGAGTGCTGTCGATCTGTGCCTCGTAGCCATCAGTGAATCCGGGCTTGGGCGTTGTGCGGAAGTAGAGTCCAGAGTTGCCATGGTCGTTGATTTTGACTTCGGCTCGGTAACGGAAATTCTTATAAGGCCCCTTGGTGCAGACCAGCATCGAGGCCGGCCCTG
The DNA here is from genome assembly GCA_031416875.1 of Planctomycetota bacterium. Classification (GTDB taxonomy): domain Bacteria; phylum Planctomycetota; class Planctomycetia; order Planctomycetales; family Planctomycetaceae; genus SXXK01. Next base: position 531 of record JANOUN010000690.1, read on the forward strand.
ATCCGCAGATCGCACCGTCCTTCACTTCCCAGACACTCGCGTCGTTACCAACCTTTTCCCACCCGTCCATGGTCTTTCCGTCGAACAACGAAATCCATGCGGCGTCTTCTGCGAAAGCATTCGCCCCCCAGGAAAAAGCCAGCACGGCGGCAACGGCAAGGATCAGACGTGAGGAACGCACTGGCAAACTCCTGATTTGTACAACAGACAGATTTTCTGTCTGAGTTGTCAGCAAGAAACAGGCGGGCCGCCCGTTCTACAAAGACTGACTGTATCAAGACCGTTCACGAAAGCAATGGTTCCACACTACAACAGTGTCAGCAGTCACGTATTTCGATACGCATGAATCTGGTGTCCTGTAATCGCACGCCACACGCCGATCAGGAAGGCCGTATTGGCCAGCACGAAACTGTACGCGGTCCCCGCGCCGGGGATGCGGATGCTGCGGTGCAGCGCAAACCTTCCGAATCCTGCCAGTGCAAAGAGCATGGCGAAGGGCATGAATGCCGCCATCGTCGCGAAAGAAGGTTGAGTCGCGAGCAGCAGAGCGGACGCCGCCGTGGCGGATGCGAGGAAGACGGGCGAGAGCCAGCGAAGCAGTTTGTGCGACCACAGCGCAAACGCATAACCTGGCGAACGGAACGGGTTGAGCAATTCACTGCGCGTCCATGTGCCTTGCCAGTTTCGCAGCGTCATGCGGATTCGACGCCGCAATGTCATCGCGCTGTCGTCGTCCATTCGTACCCAGGCTCGGGCGGTCGGTTCATGCAGGACGAGATACCCTTGTGCCACAACGTCCAGAGGCACAATACAGTCTTCGCCGATCGCCGGATCCATCGTCAGGAACAAACGGCGACGGACGGCGAAGCAGGCTCCGGCGACAACGGCCAGAATCCCAAGTTGCGATTCCAGATGTCGCAGCCGGAGTTCATAGTTCCAGTAGTGTCCCTGGCACGTTTGCACATCGAGTGTTGGCTGCGAACTGTAGAGTTGTCGACCATCGACGGCACCCACGGCGGGATCGTGAAACCGGCGCGCGATGATTTTCAGAAACTGTGACTCAAACGTGACATCCGCATCGGTAAAGACGATCAGGTCGCTCACAATCGTCTTGATGGCGGTGTTCTGAGTCGCTGTCTTGCCAAGTCCCGGGCTTTCATGCAGGCGAACGCCTCGATCACAAAAACTGCGAATGATGTCATTTGTGCCGTCGGTCGAACCATCCGAAGCGACAACCACAGACAACAGTTCCGGAGGGAATTCACATCGCAGGATGTTTTCGAGGCGCGTGCGAATCACGGCGGCCTCGTTGTGAACGGTCAACAGCACTGTGATGGAGGGCAAATCAGCGTCACGGGATTGGTCAGCCACCGATTCGGGCGGCCGAAAAAATGCCTTTCTGATTTCGTTGATCAGAGACAGCGCGCGACCATACCCGTCATAAATCCAGTACAGCATCGCTGTCGAAATGAGGGTGATTGCCCACAGGACCATGTCATTTCCCTGACGTGATGGGGAGTCGCGACCGTGAGGTGATCAACATACTTCAATCGCCGAATTACAGCTAGTGCTCTGTCAGGGCTTGGAAAAGGGGAACGATCTTGAGGCAAAACTCAAATCAGGTCTAAACTGCTTCGATTGAACGTTTGAAACGTCCTGTTCCAAAGGCGAACGCCTGTAATCCCATCTCCGGCGCATCGGGTGCCACAAAGAATCGAAATGGCCGTCAATCCACAGCATTTTGCTCAGTTCCTGGAACGCATCGGGCACACGGTCCGCGAGGCCAACGGAATCTACTGGTGCAATACCCAGCGCGGCGTCTATTCGAGTTTTCCATTTCATCGCGATGTTGATGCCAACGTAGTGGATCTGAGAAGTATTCTGAAACGAGACGGGCTGGTTGTGAGGTTTGGCTGTCCGGTCGAACAGGGCATCGAAAGTTTTCGGATCATCTGCGATGACCCCAACTATGATTTCCCGTTGCTCCGCAGCCGCACACGGACTCAGGTACGTCGAGGACTGGAAGCATGTCGCGTTGAACGAGTGGACTTTAGTCTCCTGCAGCAGCACGCCATTCCTCTCAACGCCGATACACTGGTGCGACAGGGAAGGAAAGTGCCGTCCAATCTGGCGAGCTATTGGAGTCGTTATTACGAGGAGGCCGCTCAAACCGAAGGCGCAGAAGCCTGGGCTGCGTTCGTGGGCGATTCGCTGGCGGCCTATCTGATCTCATTCACGATTGAAGACGTGGCGAATCTGCTGATCGTGCGTTCGTCACTGCAGTTCCTGGATGCCTTTCCCAACAATGCCTTGCTGTACCGATTTGTGTATGATCGCATCCGTACCGGCGACGTGAAACAGATTAGTTATGGCTACGAATCCATTCAGGCCGGTCTTGGTTCGCTGGATCAATTTAAGACGGGCATGGGATTTCGGCAGGCTCCGGCTGGCCAGCGAATTGAACTTGCGGGATGGGTCCGTCCACTCGTGAATCGCTTTACAATGCCGATGGCGGAACGCGTACTCAAACGTTTTGGCGAAGGTGAAACAACCGCCAAGCTGAACGGAATTCTTCAGTGGTATCAGCAGCAACCTGCGTTGTCTGCAAAGCCTGTTCGGTCCCGAGCCGCTTAAGGCGTTACGTCGCAATGCCAGCGACGTGCAATGCCATGTCGTAGATTGTACGTGTCTCAAGGATACGATCATTGGACTCAAACAGAGATGCAATCGCCTTCTTGTGGACCTTCATTTTCAGTCCTCCCACCCCCAGCGCGCCGTAACAGATCACGCCGGACTTCTCGACCGCCTTATCCATCACGCCGATATCCGCGATCCCGACCGGCGGCACGGCATTGAGATCAATCGCCAGCGCAAGTCCTTGAATCCTCTGCAGAGCACCGGATTCCAGAAAGCAAGCTCCAGCTGCTCCAGCTGCCACGATTAACGTCGCGTTCTGACACACTGCCTCGAAATCGGTCGATTGCGAAGCACAAGCCGCAGTCACCTCAGCATCTGCAACTTGAGTACGAATTGTGATGCATGCCGATTCGGCGCGGTCCAGCGTTCTTGACACCAGCGTGACGTGAGCCTTCTCCAGAGCCAGCAATTCCGCCGCCCGCAGACCCACCGGGCCGGTGGCACCGAGCACGATCGCCCGGCAGCCGGCAAGATTCAGATGTTTTCGGGCACTTGCAATGGCGGCAGCGGCGGTCGTATTGCATCCGTTGGAGTCCATCATCACGGACACTCGCATTGGCCCGAAAAAGGTCTTCGACACCTTCCGCAGCAGTGCCTCCCCGGCTGTGACGTCGCTTCCACCGATGAAGATCGCCGAGTGCTTCAGATCCGCCGGACCACGCGTAAACATCAAGCCATGCACCAGCCCCGTGACATTGTCCTGAGTGACAGAACCGTACGAGAACAGTTGTTCAACGTTTGAATCCACCGCAACAACCCGGTCAAAACTACTGGGAAGTGCGTCGGTGTCGAATTGCGCGAGTATCGTTTTCAATTGAGTTTCCAGAGGCAACAAGGCCGGAAAAGATGATGCATGCGTGAAGCAAAATGATACCCGGCGCGGGGCAATTAACAAGTTGGGAGAGTGCGTCCTGTCAAGGGTGGAAACTGACAGCAATCCAGTCGATGTCCCTGCAAAAAACAAGCATGTCAGTCAATTCGATTGACTCTTGCCGCCAACTGGCCCACACTCGCTATCAAACGTCGCACCAGGAGTTCGTCCCGATACACCAAAGCCGTGAGCCGCAAGGCGCTGGCGGTCTGTTGATTTAGTGATTTTTGGGGCTCATGATCATACCAACCCGAAGCGCCAGCGAGGAATTCAGCCGTTTCTGCCTCGCTGGCGCTTCGGGTTGGTATTAAATCAACACCCCG